>CALISC010000021.1 GCA_938041945.1 uncultured Acholeplasmataceae bacterium
CTAATTTAAAATATTTTAACTTCCTTGAATCTTAAAAGGAAGTTAAAAATGTTTAAAGAAAATCAATCTAATAATCAGAACCGAGAACTTACTAAGTTTGCTATGCTCTTAGCACTAAGTATAATTTTGGGGTATTTTAAAATACCTCTTTTTCCACCACTTAAACTAGATTTTTCAGAAATAGCGATACTATATGCTATGTTTGAGTTTAAAGTCCCACTGGTAGTTTTAATGACTATTTTAAGGTCTGGAATAAGATGGCTAATCAATCCTTCGGCTACTAACTTTCCATTTATATTTTTTGGTGAACTTGTGGCAATTTACTGCACGCTTACGTTAATATTGGCGGTATACTTAGATTTTAAGTTAAATAAGAAAAAGCATTACTTAATTTCGGTTTTAAACTACACACTAATTCCGTCTGCTTTAATTTTGGTAGCAAACGCTTTGTTTTTTATTCCTACCTTTATTTCAGGCAAACCAGCTTTCTACACAACTACCTTAATGCCAATTTCAAAATACTTAAAAACACTCGCCTCAGTTTATTTACCATTTAATTTAATTAAGTATTTTATTGTTGCAGTAGTTGGTCTTAAAATTGTTGATTTTAGAAAACAAAGTTCAGAAGTTTAAAATAAATTCTGATTCTTAGTTCTATAAACTCCACGCAACTAAAAAAGCCTTTAAGTTTTACCTTAAAGGCTTTTTCTCTGCATAAATTATTTCAAATAAATAATTGTGACACCCATTTGACCTTCAAATTCTCCGCCGAAGCGATGGCTTTTAATTTTAGGGTGTTTTTTAATATATCCGTAAACAGCGTTTTTAACTGCGCCAGTCCCGTATCCATGAATAATTTTGGCCTGCGTGAAATTAGCAAGAATTAGTTTATCAATTTCTTTTGCTAAGATAGTTTCAACTTCGTGTACTCTTTTTCCACGCAGATCAATTTCAAAATTAGCAGGACTAAAAAAAGGTTCACTGACTGTTTTCTTACTTTGATTTAAAGGTTTAATTGATTGTTTTTTAGGGCTAACTATAGACTTTAATTTTAAATCATTTTTCTTAAATTTAAGTAAGTTACCCTCAATATCTACAAAATATAAATCACCCTTTATTCGCCTAATAACGCCATCTTGAAAAATTGGCTCAACATAGACTAAGTCACCAATTTTAAGTTCTACATTACTGTCAAACTCACTTTCTGGTCTCTTTATACCTTGTTTAATTTCTGAGATTTTTTTAACATTAATAGCCTTAATTTCTTTAAGTTCTTCAACAAGTGTCTCGATTTCTGATACCGAGTCTTCCCATTTCTTTCGCTCTACCTTAAGTATGCTTTCAACTCTTTTACTAAATTCTTTTTCTTGTTTTTCTTTAATCTCCTTATTTTGCGTTATAAGGCTATTTAACAGTGTTTCTTTATCTTGTAATTCCTTGGTTAATTGTTCATTTTTTTTAATGTTTGCAGCAAGATTTGTAAGCAATTCTTCTGATTTGTTATCTTGATTTGAAAGATATGCTTCTGCGTCTTTTAATACTTTGTCGTTCATTCCTAGTCTTTTTGCGATCAGAATTGCGTTTGAGTTTCCGATTGAATTAAAAGACAACTTGTAAGTCGGAGAAAGTGAATATATATCAAAACAAACCGATACTCCTGTAGTTGTTGAGTTTTCTAAATACTGAAGCATCTTAACTTTTGGATAGTGAGTTGTCAGTATCAAAGTACAGTTTTTTAAAAGTAAATGTTTAATGATAGCCAAAGCCAAAGCCTGACCTTCTAAAGGATCTGTACCAGAACCAGGTTCGTCTAAAAGGACTAGCGAGTCTGGAGTTGCATCACTAATGAAACTAATTAACCTAACCATGTGAGAAGAAAAAGTTGATAGATTTTGCTCCAAAGACTGCTCATCTCCGATGTCTACAAATACTCTGCTGTAATTTGGTAAAATCGCTTCTTTAGCGGGTATTAGGAAACCTACCTTTAACATAAGCGAAAACAAACCAACAGTTTTCATTGACGCTGTTTTACCGCCAGTATTTGGGCCTGTAATGATAGTTAGTGGTTTATTCGGGTAAATATAAAAGTCAATTGGCACCACTTTATTTTCGTCAATTAAAGGGTGTCTTGCTTCAATTAGTTTAAGTGATTTGTCTTTTGAAATAACAGGGGTGCAGCAATTATGTTTAACAAAGAACTTAGCACAGGCAAAGTAATAGTCTAGTTTTAAAAGTGCGTTTTGAACCTCTATATATTTATTTAAGTCAATTAAAAGAAAATCCATAAGTTGTTTTAAGATTTTCTCTTTCTCTTTTTCTTCTTCGCTTTGTAGTTCGCTTAGTCTAAATCTAAACTGCTGCATTTCAGCAGGTTCAACATAAATAGACTGTCCTGAGTTACTAGTATCTACCACATTTCCTTTAATTTTTCTTTTGTAGACTACAGAAACTACTAAGCACCAAAAACCAGATTTAAAAATAACTTGCTCATCGGTTAAAAAAGGTGAGTAGACTTTCTTTAGTTCATATATTCGTTTCTTTGAGTTTTCATTTAGACTTTTTATTTCTTTTCTAATTTTACCTAACCTAGGCGACGCTGAATCTAAAAACTCGCCGTTTTCATCTATTGTCTCGTTTAGTTTACTTAGTTCTTTAGCTGGTAAAAACAGTTTTGCAAAAAACTCAATTAGTGCTGTGTAATTAAAGTTAGTCTTAGTTTGATTAAAGTAATTAAAACCAACTTTAGTAGTTTCAAAGAAAAACTTTAGTTTAAGTAAGTCCTTAATATTTAACGGCCTTAGTTTTAAAAGACCTGAAAAAAAACTTTTGCAATCGTAGTTTTCAGCAAAATCAATTACACCAAATTCCTTTAATAAATTAGTTGCTTCAGTATTTTTTAATATTTCTTTTTCAATTTCATTATTGTTTTGCAAAAACTGTAACGTCAAAATTTGTTCTTTAACAGATTTTGATACAGCGTTTATTGCTACTTTTTCAATTATTTTATT
>CALISC010000022.1 GCA_938041945.1 uncultured Acholeplasmataceae bacterium
TCCGTTTGTCTCGCAAATCTTGGCCGAAACCAAGCCCACAACATTTGCGGAACTAGTAAAAATTTCAGGGCTTTCACACGGCGAAAACGTGTGGCTAAATAACGGAAAAGTCTTGAAAGACGGGCACCCTGAGTTTGGTTCAATTCCTTTTAAAAACTTAATTGGTTGTCGCGACGACATTATGATAACCCTGATTTCTAAATACAACGTTGAGCCACTTTTGGCTTTTAACGCCATGGAGTTTATCCGTAAAGGAAATTGTCGTAGAAACCCTGCAAAATGGGCGGAGTACGCAAATCAACTAAGAGTCTTTGGCGTGCCTGAGTGGTATATTTATTCATGCGGACTGATTAACTATATGTTTCCAAAAGCGCACGCTACTGCCTACGTTATTATGGCCATTAGAATCGCTTGGTTTAAACTACATAAACCTCTGCTTTTCTACTCTGCGTTTTTCTCAAAACGCGCAGTTCAATTTGACTACACCGTGATGACTAGCGGCAAAATAGCAATCGGCAACAAAATCCGCGAACTTGAGCAATTGGGATACGAAATTAAGGCCAAAGACCAAGAACTTTTAGTTACCCTAAAAGTCGCCTATGAGTTTTGTGCACGAGGTTTTAATTTTTCAAAACTCGTGGTTAACGAGTCTAGCGCTAAAACTTTTAACATTAAAGGAAATACCCTTCAAATGCCGTTTGCAACAATTGATGGAACTGGCGACACCGCGGCGTTTGATTCGGTAAACGCACGAAAAGATGGGCTTTATACTTCCAAAGAAGACTTTAAAGCACGTTCAGGAGTTAATAAAACTGTTTATAAAAAAATTCTAGACTTGGGTTGTCTTGATGACTTGCCAGATAAATAGGTCTAGTAAATTTCTTTTAAAAATCTAGAAGGTTTGAGTTTTTGCCCATCCTGGCTAAACTCAAAACTGACTAAAAAAAGATTTTGCTTGGCTCTGGTAATTGCGACGTACATCAGTCTTCTTTCTTCTTCTATGTCAAGCAAAGCATTAGTTTTGGTATCTGGAAACACCCCTTCGTTCAGGCCAACTATGAAAACTGTTTTAAACTCAAGTCCTTTTGATTCGTGTACTGTGTAGATTTGTGGTATATATTCAAAAAATCTGAAGCCTCGTTTTAGTTCTTGCTCAATTAACACTCTTTCTTGATTTCTTCTAACCAAGAGACAAATTTCGTTTATTTTTGCTTGTTGATTTCTTTGTGAAGTTAAATAGTTTTTTAGTTCTAAAATAAAATCAGAAATTTTAGAGTATAGATAAATTTTAATACTTGCCTCAATCTTAAGGTCTGAAAAAAGTACTTTTTCAGGCCTTTTTTTATTTTTTTCAATTAGGCGATTTGCGCACTCAACAATTGCTGGGGCTGAACGGTAGTTTTGTGTAAGCATATAAACTTTGGGTGAGTATGTTTCGTGGTATTTTTCAATCAAATCAAAAGATGCACCTCTGAACTTATAAATTCCTTGGTCTATGTCTCCAACTAAAATAGTTTTTGTGTTAGCCGAAATTAAATGCTTTAAAACTTGGAATTGAACTAAGTTAGTGTCTTGAACTTCGTCTATCAACACGTAATCGTAAGTTTGTCTGATTTCTTTGCTTTTTAGTTTTTCTAAACAAAGTAAAAGCATATCGTCAAAATCAATTAGTGCGTTTTTGTCAAGAAAATCTTTGTATTTCTTTAAAGTTTTAGTTGCTTTTTTACTCGGATTAGCCTTGTAGAGAGAAACTTCTAGAATCTCTCTTTTGCTAAAAAAACGTGGAGTTTCAAATAACACTTGTTTACCTGAAATAAAGGGTTTGATTAAATTAAAACAAAAACCGTGAAAAGTGTATACACCTACACTTTCTTCGTTTAACCTGTGTTTAAGTTCTTTGGCTGCCAGATTTGAAAATGTTAAGCATAATATTTTTGCATTGCTCTCATTTTCCTTAATTATTTTTATTTTTTGAATTAAAGTATATGTTTTTCCGCTGCCAGCCCCCGCTAACACTAAAACATGTTTGTCATTGCTTACAATGATTTTTTGTTGTTGTACATTCATCCTAATATATTTAATCTTGCATCTTTAAAATACTTAAAAATGTGTTGAATAAAGAATTCCCAGCCACATCCACTATATAAAAATTCATAAAATTGCATATAATC
>CALISC010000023.1 GCA_938041945.1 uncultured Acholeplasmataceae bacterium
TCTTCCGATCTAAGTATAACACTTTAAAAAATAATTTTCAATTTTGAAAAATTAAAAATCAAAAACTAAAACTTCCTTATCTTTTTCTGGAAACTCACTTTCCATAGTTTCGCCAATTGAGTGCCCTGAAGTAGTTATTTCCTTAATTTTTGACGGTTTGACAAAGACAAAAATACCTTCTGCTTCTGCACATTTTTCCTGGTTTTCAGTAAAAATAACTGAACGCGCTGAGAAGTATTTTTCGCCCATAGTTAAAACTTTAGCAAAAGCAAAATGCAAGCGAGCGGTTAATACTGGTTTTAGAAACTTAACTTTTAAACTACCAGTCATCGCTAGTTTTTCTGGAAAATAAGGGGTATAAGCGCGGCAAGCCAGTTCATCTAAAATAGCAGAAATCGCACCACCGTGAGTTATTCCGCTGTAGCTTTGCTGAAACTCAGTTGAAGAAAAACAAGAATATAGTGTGTGGTCGCTAAGCGCAAATATCTTTAAGTTTAAGTCAGATGACCTACTACCGCAAACCAAGCAGTTTTTCGCATTTGCGAGTTTTTGGGTTAATTTACTTAGCATATTTGTTCCTTAATAAAAAATCGCTTAAGTGATCGTAAGCGATTTTGTATTTTAAATCCGTACCCGCTTAGGGACTCGAACCCTAGACCCTCTGATTAAGAGTCAGATGCTCTAACCAAACTGAGCTAAGCGGGCATTTCTTAAATTATATTTCAATTAAAATAAATATGCAAATATTTAAAAAATCGCTTAAAGAAGTTTTTGAAACAACGAAACTGAATCTAGTTTTTCCCAAGGAAACTCAGGATTGCCAAAATGACCAGAAATCGCTGTTTTTGAGTAAATTGGTTGTTTTAAATTAAGTTTTTTAATGATACCTTTAGGCGAAAGGTTAAAGTTTGCTTTGATAAACTCAAACAGTTTTTGTTCAAGTTCTTGGTTTTTACCGTCGTCCAAAGTAATAAATAAAGAAGTTGGTTGAGCAACTCCGATACAGTAAGAAATTTCAATAGTCGCGCGGTGTGCGAGTTTAGCAGCAACTATATTTTTAGCCAAGTATCTAGCCATGTAAGAGGCTGAACGGTCTACTTTTGAAGGGTCTTTACCACTAAAAGCGCCACCTCCATGAGGTGCGGTTCCGCCGTAGGTATCTACAATAATTTTACGGCCGGTTAAACCTGAGTCTCCGTGTGGTCCACCAATTACAAAGCGGCCGGTCGCGTTGATAAAAATCTGGGTGTTTTTAGTAATTAAGTGTTCAGGAATAATTGCCTTGATTACGTGAGTTTTGATGGCTTTTTTTAACTCGTTTAAGTCAATTTCGGGTTCATGTTGAGCAGACACCACAATAGCGGTAATTTCTTTTAGTTCGCCTAAATCCGTAAACTTAGCCGTAACCTGAGTTTTTCCGTCTGGTCTAAGGCCTTTAACTATACCTTGTTTTCTGACTTCAGTAAGTCTACGAGAAAGTTTATGCGCAAAGTAAATACAAGGCGGCAAATACTCAGGAGTTGTATCTTCTGCATATCCAAACATAATGCCTTGGTCACCCGCACCTTGATCTTCTTTGTCAACACCAAGCGCGATGTCTGGAGACTGAGTTTTGATTTTAACTAAATACTCAATGTCTTCGGCTGAAAACATAAGTTTAGGATCGGTGTAGCCGATTTCTTTAATCGCGGCTTTGGCAAGTTTAGCGTAGTCAAAGGTAGAATTAGCCGTAACTTCGCCAAAAATTAAACAAAAATTAGTAGTTAAAGCAACTTCCACCGCACATCTTGCGTTTTCGTCTTTTGCAATGACTGCGTCTAAGATGTAGTCAGCGATTTTATCGGCAATTTTGTCAGGATGTCCTTCGCAAACCGATTCAGATGTAAAATAATAACTCATTTAATTTTTCTCCTTAGTCTAAATTAAAATATGTTTAAAAAATTTAACTACTCATTGTACAGTGTTTCAAACTCTTGGTTAAAATCAATAAAGCGAGTAAAGATGTCTTCAGAGATAAAATACCTAAAAGTTTCTTTAAAATGAGCAATAGTTTCGCTGTGTGAGCAGGCAGTTTTGTAGGCTGTTGACATGCGCATAATGCAGTAGATGTCTGCGGTTAAAATAATTTGGGAAATCACAGTATTTTGAATTTGATTTTGTTTTTCCACAAAAGTTTTAGAAATTCCTGATTCTATTGAAGTTCTGACAATCTCTACTGCTTTTTTAGCCAACTGAATACGCTTTGCGATTACCGCACCATTTTGAACTTTAGTAGTTAACTCACTTTGCGAAAGACTTTTTAAAGTCTCTTGATTAAGCAAAGCAGTGAAGTTAGCGTGGTTATCTAGATATTGACAGTAACTTACCAAAGTGTTTAAGTTAGCAACAGACAGTCCCATTAGTTCACCTAAACGGTTGGCAATTTTGGTTAAAAACTCAAGATAAGAAATATCTGTCAAGGCTGAGTTTAAAACAACTCCAAACAGGTCTGAGGTTAGCGAGATAAACTCATCTTGCAGGCGAGCACGTTGCACTTTTTCGTGAATTCGGTCGTGCTGAATAGTTTCAGAAATTATGGTAAGTGCCCTTAAAACAAGTGAATACAAAATAAAGACTAAAGACCTTAAAATAACGTCTACGAGTGAGTTTAGCAGGTCTTTTAGATCAGTAAACGCATAAAAACGATTGGTGACAAAAATATGCATTATCGTTAAAATTCCAAAAAGGAAAGCAGCACTATAAGAAAAAGCCTTGCGGTCTTGGTATAGACAAATTATGGTTAAAACTACATAAAACAAAGAGTACGAAAAGGTTTCTAGCACCACAAAAGCAAGCGATTTATTTTGGTAAAGCCCGTTTCTAAAAAAAAGCGGTGTGATGTTGACTTTTAAGTAAAATAAGGAAACTGCGATAAAAAGGTAAGAAATAATAAAGTACTGAGCGAGTTTTTGTTTATGGATTGCCACATCTCTGTTTTGCGTTTGACTGCCTTTACTTGGTTGAATCATACGTTTCAGCAAAAAGTTGAAAACAAACAAAAACGGAAAGGTAGCAACAGTAATTGACCAGTTGACAATTGTGCGGTTTTGAACAACTTTAGGGTCAAGTCCTTCAAGACCAATTTTACTCAAAGAAATGATTAGCATCAACAAAAATAAAAATAAGTTAAATAGAAAAATAATGTTCTTAATTACAGTATTTCGTCTGGTTAAAACATTTAAATCGTCTGTAATAACAACATTATTTTCAAAACCAAAAAGTTTGGAGAAACTTTTTGAAATTAAATTTTTAAATTTTTTGGGTTGAACCAAAGGTGTAAGAATTACTTCAAAAACAGTTTAGATAAACTATTTTTGTTGAGCAAGTACAGTGTTTTCAGTTAAGATTTGAGCAACACGGACAGCCGCAGTTGCAGCAATCGCGCCAACTATATCGTCAAGGAAGGTGTGGCAAACTCCGTCTTTTTTACCATCTTCATTTAAACGGTTAACAAGTCCATGTTTGTTAACGTCAATGTCGCCAAAGTTAGTTTTGCCAATTGTTCCATACATTCCAGATAAGTCAAGCGCAAAAGTCTCGTCAATTCCAAAAAGTCCAAGGTCTTGTTCAATGATATCTTGAATTGGGCCTTCTAGCAGTTTCTTTTCGGCAGCAATGTCAATAGCAATTCCAAGTTGTACAAAATGAAAAACATCTCTTAGTGAAAGAATTTTTTCAACAGATTCTGTGCAAAGTTCAAAAGGAATATTTTTGATGTATTTAGATTGTTGTAAATAAGCGATTTCAGCGATGTCTTTAACTGATACTCCTCTTTTTTCAAGAGCAGCGATATTTAGTTTAAGCATTTCTGGTCTACTAAAGATAATTTGTGGTTTTTTGTTCATATTTCCCCCTACATATACTTTTTAATTATAGCACTCGAAGGCCTGAATTCAGATATTGAATGCTATAATTAGTTAGAAAAAAGGGAGTTTTATGCAGTTTACTAAGAAAAGAAAACTAGTTTACGATATTTTAAAAGATACGGCTAAACCTGCGTCTGTTGAACAAATTTACGCAAAATTGCTGGAGTTTGACATCAACATCTCAACTATCTACAGGGCTCTTGATTTTCTTACACAAAATAAATTAGTTGAACATATTATGCTAGATAAAACTGCCTACTTTTTTGTCAAAAAAGATAAACACACTCACTACATGATTTGCGAAAAATGCCAAAATATGTTGGAAATTGACTGTAAGGTTTTGAACCTAATTAAAGATGCGATAGAACTACAAAACTTCACACCCAAAAGCCATGAACTTACAGTTTATGGCTACTGCTCTGAGTGTAGTTTAAAAGTTAATAAATAAGTTTTTTAAATAACTTAAATGCTGTATTCCAGAACACCAGCAAAATAAAAACGGGAAATGAATAAACGAAGAAAAACCTTAAAATTACTCGCGATAAACTCAGCAATAGCTGCTGTTTATTTTGTGCTAACTGTGTTGTTAGAACCTTTTTCTTATGGACAAATTCAGTTCAGAATAAGCGAAATTTTAATGGTTTTGGTATTTATCAATTTCAAAGCAGCGCCAGGTATAATTTTAGGTTGCTTTACTGCTAACTTATTTAGTCCGTTTGGCGTTTGGGATATAGTTTTTGGCACACTTGCAACAGTAGTTTGCCTAGGTTTGATGTTTGTGCTTAAAAAAAATATATTTGTAGCATTGCTTGTGCCAACTGTTTTAGGTAGTGCTATTGTTGCTATGATGCTGATGTTTATTTTAGGTTTGCCTTTTTTAGCAACTTTTGTGTATGTGGTTATTGGAGAAGGGGCAGTGCTTTATTTAATTGGCGTGCCTTTTTACTATATAGTTCAAAAAAACGAAATCGGAGAGACTTTAAAAGAATTGTAAATCATTGTTAAGACATGCAGTTTATTTACAAGGAAAATAGTTTTGCTTATTTAGATTTTTAAAGTTTTCTAAATATTCACAAAAAGTACTTGGACCAATTTTTCTTTTAATTTTGAGCATACTTTGCCAAATATCTTCGCCTTCTTGTTTTGTTATTATTTCGTTTTGCAAAGCCATAGTCAAAATGTCGCCAGTTGTTATAAACTCTAGGTTATATTGTTTTATATACCTACAAATATCTCTTAAATTATTGCTGGCCAATAATCCATCTTTGATTTTAGCAAGCGCAATACAAATTGCTTCGCCTTTACCAATTACCTTGCAGTTTTTACCACTAGTTAATCCCAAATATAGATTAAATTCATCTGAATTTATCTCAACAGTTTGAATTTTTGCATCAGTTCTTTTAATAAAATCATCTAGTTTTGCCTTTAAAAATCTAACTGCTGGTTTGTCTAATTCTGCGTATACTTGCTCCGGGATAACAATTTTTCGTTTAAACAGTTTTTCTAAGATATTCGTCTTTTCAACCAACAAAAAGGAAGATAAACAATCTGTATCAAAATATACATCTTTATTCAAACTCGGGTGTTTGTTTTTCATCAATTCCATATACTAAATCTACTCTCATCGCATCCAACAATAACTCTTCGTATTTATTTTCAGAAATTTTTTCCTTTTCGCGTAGTTTGTTTGCTAAAGCAATGTAGTGTCTAAGTACAGTTGCTTTATTTGCTTCATTTGGAAAATAAAGTGATGTATCGTATCCTAATTTCCTTGCTTCTGTGCTAACTATTATTTCTTTCATTTCTTTTAACTCTTTTTCGTCTATAAAGTCTTCGCCTTTTAATCTATAAAGCATTGCTTTATGACTAACTCCAAAATACTGCTCTAACTCAATTACATCTGCTATTGTTAACTTCGCTGATTTGTTTTTAACTCTGAATTTATTTATCATTTCACGCAGTGAAATTTGCGGAATTAAAAAATATGATGCAAAGGTTTCGGCATCATTTTCTGTTTTGTTGTCTTTTGCAATATTTAAAGGACTTACTGTACTTATAGCAGGCTCTCCGTAATATAGATGGTAAAGTTCATGTGCTAAAGAAAAGTTTTGTCTTCCTAGAGACATTTTGGAGTTTATCGCAATTAAACAAGATAATTTGCCTTTAAAGCAAGCACCACTAATGTTGTTACTAAGTGGATATAAAACTAATGTTAAGTTTTCAATAACTTGAGTTAATTTAATAGGGTCGAGCGGACTGTAGTTATCTTGACTGAGTTTTTTTCTAAGTTCTTCTGCTTTATCTCTTAGTTCCGTCTTGTTCATCTTGAGTTTCCCTGTTAATTTCGTCCATTTCAAATTGATTTAGAACAATTTTGTTAATTACAGAAAGCGATTCTAAATCTTCGGGTGTAGTTTCTTTTGCTCTAAAAGAAATTGTTAAATTGGGTGTTAATTCATTTTTGTTCAAGATATCTTTAAACGGACAACAAAATAAAGTTGATAGTTTTTCAAGCACATATAAACTAATATTTCTTTCACCTTTTTCAATTTTTGCGACCATGCTTTGATCTACAGAAAGAAACTGTGCTATGTTTGATTGGGTTAAACCAGACTTTTCTCTCAGTTGTTTAATTTTTTCACCAATTTTTATTAAATCCATTTTAATTAAATCTCCTACAAACAGTATAGCATTATTGTCATAAAATTTAAATACATAACCGTATTATTTATGACAATTGTCAAAAGCGCTACCTACTTGAAAAATTAGTGACTTAAATAAAAAGGCATACGTGTATTCGTACGCCTTAACTAAAACTAAAAGTTTAATTTTGTTATCATGGGTTTATGAAAATTTTTGGATAATTGGGGTGAAATGTGAACAAGTTAAGAAGTTGCAGAAAGTTCAGTTGGTTTATTTAGTTCTAATAATTTCTTTTCTCTTAATTGAGCCACAGTTAATTTTTCGTCATTAACTCGCATAAATGCATAACTTTGTATTGCGTTCCAACCAGTTATTTTACAACCAAATTGGTTGTAAGACATAATAGAACCTTTGTAGTTGACATTCTTGCCATCAACTACTGTTTCATATTCTTCTTCGTTAGTAATTACATAAATTTTGTCGCCTTTATTTATAACCTTGTATTCTAAAAGCCAATCCCATTTAGGTAGTTTATTTTTCTTAGTCCTAATTTTTGTTGCTTCATCTTCGTATTTTCCTTCTTTTGCGGTTGGTTCACATAAAACTAAGTTTTCTTTTGTATTACTGATTTTTGCTATTGAACTCAAAATTCTATACGCTTCATAGGGTTCCAATGAGTAAAACTCGCGAATTCTTTTCTTTCCATCATTATTTTCAATTGTTCTTAAATCAGGATTTAGACCATCTATTAAATTGTGCAGAGTTAAATCTTGTAGTCTTTCTTTTACTCTGTAGTATGCGTAAAGTCTGAAAGCATAAGGAATGCTTTCGCTTTTGTTCAGTTCTTTAATTCTTTGGTGTACATCGTCTGCGTAGCCTATCTTAACGTATTGTGGGAAAGAAGGTTAGTTAAAATATAGATAACGCCTGCATATTCATCATTTTTATTTATCATAGATTTTCCTTTCTGTTTTAGAGGGGGCTGAAATTGCACATCTCTCGAACTTCTTCATCTGTCTAACCTCTTAGTTTCAAGTTTTAGAGGGGGCGGAAATTGCACATCTCTCAAACCGTATTTTTTAGGGTTTTTAAAAGTGCTTGTTTTAGAGGGGGCTGAAATTGCACATCTCTCGAACAGCAACTTGTAAAACATTTTCAAAGTTATGCTGCAACCTCTCAACTTGTTGCGGTGTTAATTTTACCTCTAAATTCATAACTCCAAGAGATAAGACAGACCTTTTAAGTATTTTCTCATCCTGTCTCTCGTCTTATCGTAAATCTCACCTAACCTCATAAAATCTAAATTGTGATACATATCTACTAACTTAACTCGCTTCGCTAAATCATTACTCTTAACTCTTTCTAAATAAGTATCATAACCTTCGTTTGGTCTCTTAGTAATAGCATCTACTGCATCTCTTATGAGCGTGCCAAACTTCTTCTCAATTAAAGACAAAGAAACAAAAGAATCTTCCACCGTGTCGTGTAGCAAAGCCACTATCTTGCAATTCTTATCACTAAATCTACTAGCCACATACCTTGGATGCTTGATATAGGGTCGTCCTGACTTGTCAACTTGTCCCCAATGTGCTCTCAATGCCAATAAATACGCTTTAAATACTTTCATAACATTCTCCTTTTGTATTTAACTATACGATATTCTTTAATTTCTCAATATCTTTCGGGTCTGGCAGTAGTTTATAAATATCTATCATCTGCTGTTGTATATCTTTCTTAGTCATCTTCGTTTGAGTATCTTTTCTCCACTCTTCATACTTAAGATGTGAAGCACTTTTCAACTGCATCGACTCCTTACTATGTATCTGTAATTCTGCCCTATTATCTTCTGGTGTTAAAACATCAATATGTATTCCTTTATAAGTCGGCGACGGTTCCAAATACTTATTATCAACACCTAAAACTTTAAACCCCTTGCCCTCTAATGTAGATATAGTCTTCTTAGTTGAATTAACCATCGTATCGGTTTTAGAGGGGGCGGAAATTGCACATCTCTCAAATGAATGCTTACGACAGCACACCCTTTTTATGGTTTTAGAGGGGGCGGAAATTGCACATCTCTCAAACAAAATTATAATCCAGATAATAACAACTGCTGTTTTAGAGGGGGCGGAAATTGCACATCTCTCAAACACGATAAGGAAAAATGTTTTTTAAAAGAAGGTTTTAGAGGGGGC
>CALISC010000024.1 GCA_938041945.1 uncultured Acholeplasmataceae bacterium
CGCAAAGGCGAGTTTAAGTGGATTTATCCAAACCAAGAAGGTGTGGACTTTGTTTTCAACACTGAACTTTCATATGAATACGCAGTTCTTAAAAAACACGCACTTCCTCAACTTCAAGCAATTCCGCGTTCATCTGAATACTTTATCACTGCCAACCGCTTAGTTAAGTTCTTAAAATACTACGTAGACATTGACGACCAATTAGTGCCATGTAACTCTTTACTTCGTGAGTTTATTGGCGGTGCCTGCGTTTAATTTTTAACAAACAAATTTTTATATGTTTTTACTTAAAAACATTAATCGCTTTACTTTAGACTTCAGTCAAATCAATCTACTTGCCGCGCTTTATGCAAAGCGCGGGCAAGAGACTTATTTTGCTGAGTTTTTCAAAAAATTTAAAAAGAATTTGATTCCTGGTTTAGTTTCTGATAACTCTTATTACTTTTCTTTGATTTTTTCGGAACTTGACCAAGAAAAGTTAAAAAAGTTTACGAGTAGCGACTACAAAGCCAACAACTTAAAAGAAAAGTTCGTCCAAAACGCCAGAAAAATAATTTCAAACATCCAAGTGTCTGCCGAAAAAGGTTTGCACAACTCAGACATTTACACCTACGCAAGTGCGCTTAGCGCTGGAATTCAAACTGTTTCTTTAAATCGTAGTCAAGCCAACCAAACAAGTTTTTTAGACACCAGCGGCAAACCGCTCAGCATAGAAAGTAAACTAAACGAAGTATGTTCACTTTACAATACTTTATGTGTTAAAGAAATTGAAAAAATTACTTTGATTACTAACTTTTTAGTAGACTACTATATGCTGGAGCCTTATTCAGTTAATCAAAAAGCTTTGTTTTCGCTGCTAGCCTGTAGACTAATGAGTGCTGAGTTTAAAGTATTTTCCTATGTGGCTTTTTTTAAATACTTTGAGCCATACGCCCATAAACTAGATCAAGCATTAGCGATCGCGAGCACTAACTGGCAGCACGGACACTCAGATATCTCGATGCTTTTTGAGATTTTGACAAATATTTGCTTTCAGGCCTATCAAGAATTTGAAGCCAAAGCCCGTCAGCATCAGTTTGAAGCCACGATTAACCGCAAAAACGATATAATTGGTCAAATCAGGAACTACAAAGATACTTTCACTGTTGCTGATTTAAAGCAAGCAAACCCACACATTTCACTTTCTACTATCAACAGGACTTTGAAGACTTTAAAGGACGAAGGCGAAATTAAGTTAGTTGGAAAAGGCAAAAGTGCTTTTTGGCAAAAAACCCACACCACTTCTAACTTACTTCAATCTACTTTCTTTACTCAAGACTAATCTTGCTTTTAGTATAATTATCTTTAGATAAACAAATTCAACAATATAAGGAGAAAATTATGAATTTACTAAACATTTTAACCGAAACCACTAAAAATGCACCAAAAGGTTTTAACCTTTATGAGTTAGTCGGAATTGCTGCCGGCATCGTGATTTTTATTTCTTTTACTTTCAGAAAAGACTTAATTATTCGCTCAGTTAACTCAGTTGGCTGTCTACTTTTTGTAACTTATGGTATTTTAATTGGAGCTCACTCTGTATGGGCAATCAACGGTGCTCTTTTCTTATTTAATTTAGGCAACGTAATTTACGCCTTAGTTAAAGCCAAAAAACAAAAAAGCCTACCAAAAGAAGAAACTATTACTATCTCTAAAGCAGAATATGACCGTTTACTTGCTTTAGACTCTACCAAAACTAAATAGTTTTATTCATTAAACTCAAACGATGCATAAACCAATTAGGATTGGCGAAGTTTACACTGAACTAATTCATTTTTCTAAAGCTGATGTAGAGAAATTTGCAGAAGCAAGCGGAGACCGCAACCCTTTGCACACAGACCCTGAGTACTGCCTACAAACCAGATTTGGCAGACCAATTGTACACGGTGCTTTGCTATTCTCGCATTTTTCACGTGTTTTTGGCACAATTTGGCCAGGTAAAGGCTCGGTTTATGTCTCTAAAACTATAAAATTTGTTGCACCTGTTTTTGTTGGTGACAGCGCTAACCTAGAAATTAAGTGCGTTGAAGTCAACAAGGAAAAGAAAAAAGCAACCTTTGAATGCAGTCTAATTGACGCAAACAGCAAACTTGCTTGCGCAGGCACTGCTGTACTTTGGCTGCCAGAATTTGATCTGTAAATGGAAAAAAACCAGATAATTAAAACAAAAATTCAAGAGTATATTGGCCTAAATATTAAACCTTTTGTCAAAGATATTGAGACAAAAGGTGTTTTTCCTGTGGAGTTAGTTAATTCAATGCAAAAAAACTCGCTTTTTGGCTTAACAATTCCAGAAATTTATGCAGGCTCTGATGTTGATTTTGAAACTTATATAGACGCTGTTTTAAAATTGTCTCGCTTGGACGCTGCACTAGGAGTTATTTTGGCTGCGCACACTTCGCTTTGTGTTGCGCCGATTTTAAAGTTTGGCAATGCTGAGCAAAAGCAAAAATATTTACCTTTACTCGCAAACACTTACTTAGGAGCATTTGCTTTAACTGAGACTAACGCTGGCTCAAATCCTGCTAACCTAGATACTTGTTTTGTTGAAGAAAACGACCACTATTTGCTAAATGGTTCTAAACTATTCATTACCAACGCACCACACGCCGACATTTATTTAGTATTTGCCAGAGACAAAAACGCAGAAAATACTAGCCACGCAATTTCTTGTTTTATAGTTGAAAAAAATACGCCTGGTATTGCTTTTGGCGAACCCGACTCAAAACTCGGAATTCGCCCATCTTCTTCTTGCGAAATTATTTTTACCAACGTCAAAGTACCAAAAGCCAATTTACTTGGCCAAAAAGGTCAAGGCTACAAAATTGCTTTAACTGCCTTGACAGGTGGCAGAATATCAATTGCGGCACAAGCCCTTGGAATCGCTGAGGCCGCGCTTTCAGAAATTGAAACCTACACTAACCAACGCCGTCAGTTTGGCAAGACATTGGCTGAGTTTCAAAACACTCAATTTCAATACGCTGAACTTAAAACCAAAATTCAAGCAGCGCGTCTTCTTTTAAAAGAAGCAACTTTGAGTTATGGAACTACTGCTAACATCCAAGACTCTGCAATGGCTAAGTTGTATTGTTCAAAAATAGCAGTTGAAACCGCTGACTTTGCTGTCCAAATTCACGGGGGATACGGCTACATGACATCTTTTGTTGTAGAGCGACTTTACAGAGATGCCAAAATTACCGAAATTTACGAAGGAACTTCGGAAGTTCAAAAAATTATAATTGGCCAAACTTTAATAAAAAGATGAAAACTGCAGTACTTGTCAAAATTGTTCCAAACACTACTAAATTTGAGTTTAATAAAGAAACTAACACTTTAGTACGTTCAGGTGAGCAAATTATTAACCCAGATGACTTAAAAGCACTTGCCCTTGCGCAAACTTTGGGCCAAGAAATTGAAGTAATTTCAATGGCACCAGTTTTTCACAAAGAAATTTTGACGTCGGTTTTTGCCTACAAAAATGTCAAAAAACTAATTATCTTAACTGACCCTGCTTTTTCAGGTTCAGATACAGCCGCAACTGCTAAAGTTTTGGCTGCGTTTTTAAAAACTCAAAACTACGCGTATATTTGGGCAGGCTATCAGGCCTTAGATGGAGATACAGCACAAGTTGGCCCATCAGTTGCTGCTTTACTTGACAAAAATTTAATTTCCTGTGCATACGATATTACTAAAAAAGACACAGGTTTTTTTATGCAAGTCAATTCAGACTTTGATAGTTTTGAAGTAAAACTTGATAAAAACTCACTAATTACCGCAACTTCAAAGAAACCTATTTCACCTATTTTAGATTTTACTAACTTAGTTAATTTAAAAGATGAAAATATTTTGATATGCACCAACAAAGAACTGAGAATTGAGCCAACTTTAGTTGGTTTAAAAGGGTCTCCTACAAAAGTTAAGAAGACTTTTTTAAAAACTTATCCAAAAAAAACAACTGAAATTGTCAAAACAGATGCAGATTATGCTGCCGAGATTTTGGCAGAACAGTTCAAAGAGTTTTTAAAGTAAAAGGCACAAAACACATGAAAAACATTTATGTACTTGGTGTTTTAGACCAAAACGATCAAATAATTTCGGGTACCTTTGAACTGATTTCAGAAATCAACTCCAAAAACCTAAAATCAGTTAAGGTAAATGCCTTGGTTTTAATAAGTTCCACACTTTCAAAACAAGAAGCAGAAAAGTTAGCACTTTTTGGAGTTTCGGAAACCTATTTATTAACTTTGCCAAAAGACTTTTTTCTAGACATTCAACAAACTGGCAAAACTATATTTGCGGAGTTTCAAAATTTAGCCAAACCAGATATCTTTTTGTTTCCTTCAAATATTTTTACGCGTAGTTTAGCTCCAGTTTTAGCAACGTATTTTCAAGCCGGTTTAACTGCAGACACCACAGGGATTGTTTTTGAAGAAAGCGATGATGATTTGAAAATGGTTGCCGTTAGACCTGCGTTTTCTGGCAATGTTTACGCAGAAATTTCGTATCCAAACGCAAACGTACAAATGGCTACCGTAAGACAAGGTTTATTTGAGTTAAAAGTACAAAATAATTTAAAAATGCAAATAAGCAAAATAAACCCTAAGAAAACCGAGCGACTAGTTTATAAAAGCATTGATGAAAATACAAACTCCGACTTTTCTTTTCAAGGCAAAGAAATAATTTTTGACCTTGGCCGTGGTGCTGAAACTTCTGCAAAAGACTTTAACCAATATTTAAATCACTCTAAAGTTGCAGTAGGTGCGACTAGGGGTTTAGTACAAAAGTCAGTTTTTGAAAAAAACCGACAAATCGGACAAACCGGTTCATCGGTTGCTCCAAACTTACTGCTTTGTTTTGGAGTTTCAGGTTCTAGCCAACATTTAGCTGGAATAACTCGCGCTAAAAAAATAATTTCGGTTAATCTTGATGAAAACGCACCGCTTAACAAATACGCTGACTTAGTAATTGTTGGAGATTGCGCAGAAATTATTCCGAAATTTCTTAAAAAAATCTCAAAAAAGGAGCAGTAGAATGACAAATAAAGTATATATAGTGGCCAAAGGCAGAAGCGCTATTGGCAATTTTGGGCAAACTTTGGCAGGTCAAGACATCACAGAAATCAGCACACAAGTTTTGAGCGAAGCTTTAAATAAGTATAATATCTTAAAAACCGACGTTGAAAAACTAATATTTGGTCAAGTTTTGCAAAGCGCAAGTGGCCAAAATACTGCCCGCCAAATTGCTTTAAAAACTGGACTTAGTCCAAAAACTACTGCGTATACTGTCAACATGGTATGCGGCTCTGGCATGCAAGCAATTGTATCTGCTTATAAAGATATACTTACTGGCAAAACAGAACTTGCAGTGGCAGGAGGTGGTGAGTTTATGTCTTGTGTACCGCACGCTATTTTAAACTCACGCACTGGCACTAAATATGGCAGTTTAAAAACCGTTGATTTAATTGAACTAGATGGTTTAACCGATTCTTTTTTAAAAGAACCAATGGGACTGCTAATGGACAAGGTTGCTAAAGACCTTGGAATTACTAAAGAAGAGGCCGCAGCCTACTCATATAACTCACATCAAAAGGCTTACCTAGCCCAAAATAATGTCTTTAAAGCAGAAATTATTCCAGTAACTTTAAAAACAAGAAAAGCAGAAATTTGTTTTGATAAAGACGAACACATCAGACCAGATACCACAGCCCACGCTATTTTAAAACTACCTTCAATTTTTTCAAAAGATGGAGTCACAAACGCCGGAAACGCATCTGGCATCAACGACGGAGTTGCTTTTGTTTGTATTGCTTCAGATAAATACTTAAGTAAACACCCAGAAATCAAACCACTTGCCGAAATTATAGATTTTGCAGAAACTGGAGTTGAACCTGAAATTTTTCCACTTGCTCCGTTTTATGCAACTAAAAAACTTATTTCTGACAATAAAATTAACTTAGCAAAGGTTGATTTGCTGGAAATAAACGAAGCGTTTGCACACACTGTGCTGGCTAACTTAAAACTACTTAGCGAAGAATACCAAATACCATATAACGAAATTAATAGGAAAACCAATGTATGCGGTGGTGCGGTTGCGCTTGGCCATCCCCTTGGAATGTCCGGGGCTAGAGTTGTAGTTTCGCTCGTCACTCAATTTGAACACTATAACTTAAACACAGGCCTAGCCTCAATTTGCATAGGTGGTGGCCAAGGCATCGCACTTTATTTAAAAAGGGGTAAATAATGTCTAGATTCAAAGATAAACTAGTTTTAGTAACTGGTGCTGGCCGAGGAATCGGCAAAGCCTGCGTGGAGCAATTTTTAAAAGAAGGCGCCAAAGTTATTGGAATTGCTTTGCATCCTTTAACTTACTCGCATCCTAATTTACACGGCTACGCACTAGATGTCTCTGACCGCAGTGCCATTGCAAAACTAATTCCTGAAATCCTTGAAAAACACGGAATTCCGGAAGTTTTGGTGAACAACGCAGGAATTACTAAAGACGCGTTAACTCAAAAAATGGCAGACGAAGACTGGGACAAAGTGC
>CALISC010000025.1 GCA_938041945.1 uncultured Acholeplasmataceae bacterium
GGTAGAAATTGTGAATTCTTTAATATACAATCTCAAGATTTTATAGGCAAACGAGTGAAAAGTTGAACACCATTTGAGTTTGTGTTCATTTCCAAGAATTGCATGAATTCTTTCCATCATCTCTTTTGCTGCGTTATTAGTAAAAGTTAGCGCTAAAATCCTAGCAGGCGAAATTCCTACTTTATCAATTAGATAAGCGATTTTAGTGGTTAAAGTTTTAGTTTTGCCAGTGCCAGCACCAGCGACTATATAACTTGGTTCACTACACAAAACTGCGGCTTTTTGTTGTGGGTTTATTTCCTTTAAGTAATCTCGCATTACTTTTTAAAGTTAGACTTTAATTTAACAGTTTCAACAAACTCAAGAGAGTTGTCCTTAGTTTGTTGTTTTGAAAAGAAACCTTGTCTGATAAATTGAACTACTTCGCCTGCAGCAACTTCGGTTAAAAAAGGTTCTGCAAAACCGTGTTTTTCAACTAAAGAACTGCGGTTGAAGCGTTCAATTAAATCACCTTCTTTGCTGTTGTCAATCAAGTCATTGGTAAAGAAAAAAGTAGCAGGTTTAGCGGTTGTTTTTTCAACAAAGTTAATGGTGCCATTTGGTTTGCGTTCGTCAAAACCACTGCCTGATTTAGTTTTAGGGTCATATGTACAAAGTAGTTTAATAACTTCGCCTGATTTGTTTAAAACCACATCTTCGCATTTAATAAAGTAGGCGTTCATTAGTCTGACTTCGCCACCTATGTATAGTCTCTTCCACTGACGGTTTGGCTTTTCTTTTAAAAAGTCTGCTTTGTCAATATAAAGATGTTTAGAAAAATAAAGGTCTCTTTCGGCTTTTCCATCTAATACTGGTACTTTGATAGTTTCAAGTTCGCCTTCTGGAAAATTAGTAATTTCTACCTCTAGCGGGTCAATTATTGCGTTTAGTCTAGCGCTTGTCTCCATTAAGTCGCTGCGCACAAAACTCTCTAGCATTTCGCGTGAGCAATCTGCGTTGGTTTTAGAAAGACCGGCACCTAAAATAAAAGCACGAATTGCCGCGGGTGAATAGCCTTTTTTCTTTAAGCCTTTAATAGTTGGCATTCTAGGATCGTCCCAACCTGAAACTAAGTTATTTTCAACTAAAGCCTTTAAATATCTTTTAGAAAGTACAGTATTTTCAATGTTTAGTCGTCCAAACTCAATTTGTCTAGGTTGGTTTTCGCATTCCGTGTTTTCAACCACCCAGTTGTAAAGTGGACGGTGGTCTTCAAACTCAAGAGAACACAGAGAATGAGTGATGCCTTCCTTGGCATCTTCAAGAGGATGCGCAAAGTCGTAAAGCGGATAAATACACCAAGCCTTGCCTTTTCTAAAATGTTCTTGGTTAGTAATTCGGTAAATCGCTGGGTCCCTCATATTCATGTTAGGTGAAGACATGTCAATTTTAGCGCGCAGTACCATTTCACCGGGTTGAAACTTACCTGCCTTCATTTCTAAAAATAAACGCAGATTTTTCTCAACCGAAGTGTCTCTGTATGGCGAGTTAATGCCGGGTTTTTGAATGTTTCCGCGTTGCAGAGAAATCTCTTCAGCGGTTTGGCGATCAACATAAGCAAGTCCTTTTTTAATTAACACCAGCGCTTTTTCAAACATAAAGTCAAAGTAGTCTGAGGCAAAAAAGACAGCGGCTGGCTCATAGCCCAACCACTTAATGTCTTCAATTGCGCTATTTACATATTCCATATTTTCATTACTTGGGTTGGTGTCGTCAAAACGTAGGTAGGTTTTGCCACCAAAGGCTTTCGCTAGTTCAAAGTTAATAATGATGGCTCTGGCATGTCCAATGTGTAAAAACCCATTTGGCTCTGGCGGAAAACGGGTAATGATTTCTGTGTGTTTGCCTAACTTTATGTCGTTTTCAATAATTGTTTTAATAAAATTTGATTCCATTTTTAGTCCTCACAAGATAAATTATAAGTTATTAACCGAGTAGCCTTTTAAACGAAGACCTTCGTTTGCACCAAACTTAGTGACTTGAAAGTAAGCAGCAGCGCCAATCATTGCGGCATTATCAGTGCAGTATTTAAACTCAGGAATTAAAACCTCAACTCCTTTAATTTCCTTGGCAAGCGCTGCTCTTAGGCCCTTGTTTGCAGAAACCCCACCACCGACTATTAGTTGTTTTAAATCTGGGTATTTCTTTAAGGCTTTTTTGGTTTTATAAATTATAGTGTCTAAAACTGCTTTTTGAAAAGACGCAGCAAAATCTGCTTTATTTAAATTTGCTTTATCTTCATTTTTTGCGTAGGCATTGATAACTGCGCTTTTTAGTCCTGAAAACGAAAAGTTAAAACCTTGTTTTAAAATTGGCCTTGGAAAAGAAAAAGCCTCTGGGTTACCAGTTTGCGCAAGGTCGTCAATGGTTTTGCCACCAGGATAAGGAAACCCAAGTACGCGGGCTACCTTGTCATAACACTCACCAACTGCGTCGTCTAAGGTTTGGCCAATGTGTTCAAACTCAAGGTGAGAGTGTGCAATTAAAAGTTCGGTGTGCCCACCACTTACCAGCAGTACTAAACAAGGAAACTTAAGTTCTTTGCCAATAGCCGCAGCGTAGGCATGTCCAACTAAGTGGTTAACTCCAATAAGTGGTTTGTCTAAAGCCAGAGCCAGACTTTGCGCGGCGTTAATTCCGACAAACAAAGCACCGATTAGTCCAGGTCCTTGAGTGACTGCAATTGTGTCAATTTCTTTAAGTTCAACGTTTGCATCTTTAAGGGCTTGATCTACAACAAAGTTAATTGCCAAAACGTGGTCGCGAGCCGCGATTTCTGGCACTACTCCGCCAAACTTAGCGTGGGTCTTGATTTGACTGCGCACAGCGCACGAAAGCACTTTGGTGCCGTTTTCTACAACTGCAGCGCTGGTTTCGTCACAACTCGATTCAATTGCTAAAATTTTCATATCATTTCTCCGTACATATAAGCAAGACCATCTTCGTTTTCGTAGTAATTTTTAATTTCTCTAACTACCTTAAAGCCAACTTTTTCGTAAACAGAAATCGCTTGCTGATTTGATTTTTTAACTTCTAGATAAAAAGTTTTAATGCCGGCTTGTTTGAGCGTCTCGATTGTCTCTAAAAGCAAAGCAGTGGCTTTGCCTGATCTGCGGTGTTCAGGGAAAACAAATAAGTTTAAAATATCAGCAACATCTACTACTTTTAGCCAAACGATGTAGCCAAGTAATGTATCTTCGCTAAAAAACCCATAAACCTCGCGGTTAGAAAGCGACTTAAGGTCATCAGTTTGTCCAAAGTCTTCTTTTAAAGAAGTTAAAACTATGCTTAAAGTAGACTCATTTGTTATTTTTCTGATCATAGTTAATCTCGGCTTCAGTTTTTCGTAAATAGTTTGGCTCAAGTGCAAATGCATCTACTAAAACTAAACTGCTTTCAATTAGCTTTATGTTAAACTCAACATTAAAGTCAGTAATAGTACTTAGTTCAATTGCTTTAAAATTAGGTTTTTTTGAAATTAGTTCATTTAATTCGTTTTCTTTAAGCAAAGCGTCAGCTTCTACTGCTTGATTATTTGCAAACATGCCAACATAGTAGTTTTGGTTGCGAGCGGTTTTATAAATTATTGCGTTCTCTTGCTTTAAAGTAGAGGCAAACAAGGCTAGTGAAGAAATAGAGTAAGCCGGAATATTTAAAGCGTACGCTAAAGTTTTTACAATAGTAACCGCAACACGAGTACCAGTATAAGAGCCAGGTCCAACTCCTGCAACTACTTCAGTCAAATCACTTGGCTTTACTGAGTTGGCTTTTAAAAAAGTGCTAACTTGCTCTGCGGTGTTGGCAGAAAAGTCGCGGGTGTTTAGATCATAAAAACATTTAGTTTCACCGTTTGGCCAAATAAGCAGCAAAATCAGAGCGTGGTTAGATGTATCTACAATTAGTTTCATTTATTTTCACCTTTAGTTAGTTTAGCAAAATCCAGCATCATGCGGTCGCCGACTTCCTTAATTTGAAAAACCCGAGAGTTTTCGCTAAGTTTTTCAATGTTTATCTCAATTCGGTTTTTTGGAAGCAAGTCAGTAGCCTGACCTGGCCACTCAATTACGCAAATTCCTTGGTCTATGTAGTCTTGTAAGTCAAAGTCAGCCCCAACTCCGTTTAACCTATACAGGTCAAGGTGGTTAAAAGCCATGCCTGACTTGGTTTCGTATGAGCGCATAATTGTAAAAGAAGGGGAATTTACAACCGCGTCAATTCCAAGACCTTTAGCCAGACCTTGGGTAAAAGTGGTTTTGCCGGCTGCTAAATCTCCGTACAGCAAAATAACCGCTGGTGCTTTTAGGCACCTTGCGATTTTTTTACCTAAGTTTTGAGTTTCTCTAAAGTTACTTGTGGTAAACTCTGTGTCTTTTTTCATTATTTTTTTAAACCTCTACCACCGAAATTACACCTTCTACGTTGTCTTTAAGCAGTGCTAGCAGACCATCAAATAAAGTTGAGTCAATTAAACTGCAACCCACGCATGCACCATGCATTTTAACGTAGACTATGCCTTCTTCAACGGCCACTAGTTCTATATCGCCACCATCTGCATGAATATAGGGTTTAACTCGGTCAATTAGTGCTTTTACTTCTTCGTACATTTTCCGGGCAAACTATTTAAAAGGTCTGCGTATTTTTGGGTTAAGTTCGCTAAAAACTCAGTTTTTTTGGTTTTGATGTATTCAGAAAGTTCAGGAGTGTCCATACGTTTTAAGATAAAATAGCCAGTGTTGAAGTTGCAAGTTGAGTTTAAGTAGTCAGGAATATATAAATAGTTATTTTTCCCCTCTTTTTTAGTGAAGCCTTTTAGTCTCAACATGTTTGCAGTTACGTCGCCGACGATAAAGTCAAATTTATCAAAGACTTCAGGAAAATAACGGTTTTGAAAATCTTCTTGTGAAAAAACTGACCTGTAGTCTTTAAGTAGGGTAAAGTTTCCATAAATTGTTTCAATTAACATAGTTTTTCCTCCAAAAGTACTGTGGCCAGACAACCAATTGCACGGCTTTGGCCAATTAGTCCATTTTTTTCAAAAGTCGTGGCTTTAACTGAAACCAAAGGACAGTCAAGCGCTTGCATTAGGTTTTTTGCAATTAAAGTTTTTTTAAGGCCGAGTTTAGGCTGTTCAAGCATGATAGTGATATCTGCGTTTTTTACGCGGTAATTTTGTTCATTTGCTTTTTTTAAAGCGAGCGCTAAAAACTCAAAAGAGCATCTATTTTGATTGATTTTATCGGTTTCTCTAAAGTTTTCACCTAAATCTCCTGAGTTTAAGGCGCCAAGTATGGCCTCAGTTAAGGAGTGGAGAACCACATCTCCATCAGAAACCGCTAAAAAATGTTTGTCTTTTTCAATTAAAACTCCGGCTAGGCTAAGTTCTCCACCTTTTTGAAAAGGATGAATATCAAAAGAACTGCCAATTAAACTAGGTTTAAAAAAGCATGCTTGGTTCAACAAAAAATCTGTTTTAGTTGTGATTTTAGGTAGTCTATTTTCAGAAAGTAGCAGGGTAAACGGTTCGTTTTGTTCTGAAAACAATTCAAACTCATCTTGATAGTCGGTTTTTTTAGCAAGCAATACGCATTCTTTTAATTTAGTTTTTAAAAAAGCCTGAGGAGTAATTGTGGTGAAATAGTTGCTTCTGTCAAGAGTTTCTCCGTTGTAGTTTTTTAAAGACGAATATATCGGGTTTGCCAAAACTGTACCTTGCTTAGTTTCTAAAACTGTTTTTATGTTTTCAAGGTCTTCGGCTAAAATTACTGGTCTGGCAGCATCGTGTATATAAACATAAGTTCCGGTTGCATGATTAAGCCCGGTTTGCATTGACAAAAACCTAGTGTCCTTACCAATTAGCGTAAATATCGCTGGATTTTTAAATTCAGAGTTAGAAAGTGTCTCTAAAACTTCGTATTGCGCGACTAAAATACACTCAAAACCGTTTTTTAAAAAAGTGTTAACAGAGTGCATAAAAGCTGGTAAGTTTCCAAGTTTTTTTAAGACCTTGTTTTCACCAAAACGAGAAGATGCACCTGCTGCTAAAATTAAAGCAGTGTTCTTAAAAGGAGTGACGATATCTTTGGCCTTCACATCGTGTTCTTCAGCTTCAAACGAAACCAAACGATCGGTAACATGAATTAAGGTAGCGGAGTAATTAAGAGAAGCAAAATACCTATCAATGTTGCCTTTTCCGTAGCCTAGTCTTTGGCTGTATTCGTTAACTGCTAGACACGGCACTAAAAACAAGTCAATTTTTTCTGAGTATACAGTAAACTCAACAGGTTCAAAGAAGTTAAAACGTTTAATAAACTGAGTGTTTTCTTTTGGCAAAACATATTTCAATTCGTTTTCAACAAACGCTGGAAACAAAAATACTTTGGTGCTCACTTTAGTTAAAGCAGTGATGTCTATTTCTCCTTGAATCGGAAAGTAAAGCGCCACAGTTTTGCTGTTTTGAAACAATGGATGTGCTTTGATTTTGTCAAGCACTATTTCGTTTCTTTGTTGTTTTTCTCTGTCTGTGTAGGTTTTTCGTTCAGCCAAAATATAGGCTCTGGCCTCGTCTTTGCTAAACACGATATTCATCTCCTACATACAAAAAATTGCTTACATAGTTTTCAGAAAAAGTAGTTTCAAGCGCTGTTCTGGTGGCTTTTAAAATGGTTTGGGCAGAATTTAAGTTGTTTTCAACTAAAAACGCGCCAGCCTTGGCGTTTAGCGTGAAACTAGAGCCACCAAACTCCATTTTTAAGTTTAGGTAGCCACTTTGTCTACTAGCACCACTTTTCAAAGCACCAAAACGAACTAAATCTGTCACTGTGTAGGCAAAAGTTGCCCCACCAATTCTGTAAATTGCACCAGTTTCTGTCACAAACGCTTTTTTTAAGTTATACACATAGTGAGCCAGCGCCATATTGCCGATTTCTCTACCGTATTTTTTGTTGATATTGTCAATATTGGCAACTTTGATGAAAACCAGTTCAAACTTGGTTTTGCTTTTGATTAACTGCTCTAAATCAAGTTCTAGGTCTGAGTAGTTTTTAAGTTCGTCAAGCAGTTGGATATTTGACTTACTAAAGTCAGCAGTTTCAATTAAATTAAAACAAGAAATTACACAGTTTTCGTTTTCCTTAGTCGCACCTGCGTTTTCTTTAAACCAGATGTATTTGTTTCCGCTTTTTAGACGGTAGCGCTGAGTTTGGTTTGAGTTTGCTTTAATTTCTGTGTATTTTTTAAGTACTTTTATGTAGTCATCTGGATGAATTAGTTTTTCGTATTCAGAGAACTTTAAGTTAGCGTAGTTTTTGGGCAGTTTTAGTAGTTCAAGCATAGAAGGCGAAAGCCAAATTTTGCCAAGTTGCTTGTCATACATGGTGTAGCCGGACTCAGAGATTTCAAAAAAACCCATTAGTTTTGCAGACATATCTTTTAAGTCTTCTTTTAGTTTAAAGACAGCGTCTTCGTGTTCTATTGCCGACATTCCTTTTAAAAGTTTGCCGGTAAAAATTAACTCAGAACCGTGGTGAAAAACATTTGCGTGCAGATAAACTCGCTCGCCTGAATGGTTTTTGAACTCTAAATTAAAACTTTTTGTTTCTTCGTTGATAAAAAGTGGCTGAAAAAAAGCAGAGAAAGCATGATTAGTGCAGTCTTTGGTGTTTAGTTTAGCAACACGTGAAGTTTTTAGAAATAAATCTAAAAATCGGTATCTTCTGGCTTTTAAAACCGAGCGGTTAAGTTCTAAGGCAAGGTTTTTAGAAATTGATTTAATGTAGCCGTTTGGAGCCAAATACAGGTAAAAGTTGTTATCAGTGTTTTCGTAGCCCGTAAGCACAGTGTGCTCACTGAAAATCAAAATCAAGTTTGTTAAAACAAGTGAAAAAACAAAGGCTTGTGCGGTAACTTGTGGATAAATTAGAAAGTTAATAGCAATTCTTGGAGTAAAATAAATCAAAAGTGGGACTGTTGCTAAAATAAAAATTTCGGCAAGCAAAAACAACACAGCGGTGGTGTGTCGTTTTTTTCTAGTTGCTGCAAGTATTCCTAAAACCAAAGAAACTACTAACAGAACAGCAAATAAACAAAGTAGCGAGACATGTAATTTAGACATTTAAAGTTTATCTGGCTAAAAAGAACAGCAACAAAAAACAAGTGGTAGAGGCCAGGAAAGCCAAGCCAAATGCAAATGCTTTGGATTTAAATAGCGTATATACTTTGGTTTGAGAAAGCAGGAAAGCCAAAGAAGAAATGGGCGAAAATAAGTATATAGTTATTTTTTTAAACATTTTAATTATTTTTTTCATGTTTTAGCCCTTCTTAAACGTATAGATTTAAGTAACTTCTCAGTTGCTCAACGTCTTTCATTTTAATCAAAACCCCGTTGTAAGCAATCGAAATATTGCCAGTTTCTTCAGAGACAACTAAGGTCAAGGCATCGGTTTCTTCAGAAATACCTAAGGCTGCTCGGTGGCGAGAGCCGGTGGTTTTGTCAGCAAGTTCGGTTTTTGAAATCGTAAAATAAGCGCCAGCACAAATTAGTGTGTCGTTTTTGATAATCACCGCTCCGTCGTGAAGAGGAGTGTTGGGTGTAAAAATATTTAAAAGCAGTTCTTTGTTGACAGTTGAGTTTAAAGGAATGGCTTTCTCTGCGTAGTGGCTAAGTGAATTGTATTTTTCAAAACAAATAATTGCCCCAATTTTGCGGTAAGAAAGCACGACAGCCGCCGAAATTACTTCTTCTTTAGTTTCAATAGAACCATGAGTGGTTGCGCGCTCTTCTTTAGATTTAAAAACTTTAGTAATTGCTTTTTGTACATCTGCAAGTGAGTAAATTAAGTAGCCTATAAAAAAAGTAAAACTAAAAGATAAAGTCAAAGGTAGGGCTTTTTTTGAAAACACAGCACTGCGGCTAAACCAAAAAAAGTAAATTGGAATTAAAGAAAGTAGAGCCACAAAAAAATAAATGAAGCCAAAAAAGTTGCGTTTTGAAACAGACGCAATTCTGACAGTAAAGTAAACCAGTAAGAAAAATAGAATTGAAATAAAGACTATATCTCTAACGCTAAATTTTAAAAGTGTATTCATATTTTTTGACCTCTTTACATAATATTATATAAAAAAACGGGTATTTTCGCAAAGGAAATACCCGTTTTTAAAGGCTAATTTTCTTTAATTTTAGTTAATCTAGAATTGCTGAAATTAGTGTTTCAAGTCCTTGGTACTCAGACTTTAAAACTGAGTAAAAATCAATCTCTGGTTGATTTAAAAGTTGGAGTTCAAGGACATTTCTAGACTTCTTGTTTAAGTTAGAGTTTAGTTTATCGCCTTGAAAAAAGCAGTTTGCACGGCTATCTAAAACCAAGTTTGGCTTAAGGCCGTGTAGTTTTAGTTGTATAGCCATTTGATTAACTCCGACTATGCCAAAGTTTAAAAACTCACCTTGTCCGAGTTCATCAATATCAGTTATTCTAAGTAATACAATGTGTCTTAAAAAAATCTTGAAATTACCAATTGAACCAAGATTATTTAAATAAAAATATACTGGGTCAAAGTATAGTTTGAATTTAAGTTTTTTGTCAATTAAAGTTTTTAAAGTCAGGTGGTCTTGACTTTCTTTTAACTGAAAAATAATATTAAAGCCACGCAGTAGCCACTTTAGTTTAAGTAGTTCTTTTTTTAATTCTAG
>CALISC010000026.1 GCA_938041945.1 uncultured Acholeplasmataceae bacterium
TCTGCTTTCGCATTAGCAGATACCTATGTTTTTGATAAACAGTCGCTTGGGTCTATTCTCTGCGGCCTTGATTTCTCAAGGCTCCCTTTATCCCTAAGTTACAGGGTCATTTTGCCGAGTTCCTTAACAAGTGTTTTCTCGCGCGTCTTAGTATATTCTACCCACCCACCTGTGTCGGTTTACGGTACGGGCACATTGGACATATCTTTAGAAGCTTTTCTTGAAACTATGACCTCGTGTACTTTTACCTAACACACCTTGACTTACATGCCAACTGATTTGCATATTGGCAGTCTTGGTGTCTCGATCCACATCCATTCGCGGACAGTACCTAGCCTGATTTGTCACTCCATCAGTCTCCAATGTGGTAAATGAATATCTACATTATTGCCATCGTCTACGCCGTTTGGCCTCGACTTAGGTCCCGACTTACCCAGGGCGGACGAACCTTCCCCTGGAATCCTTGGGTTTTCGACGGATAGGATTTCCACCTATCTTTTCGTTACTTACACCGGCATTCTCACTTCTATACACTCCACCAGTCCTTACAGTCTGGCTTCAGCGCCGTATAGAACGCTCCCCTACCACGTACAGACAAATTCTGTACATCCGCAGTTTCGGTATGATGCTTAGCCCCGGTACATTTTCGGCGCAAAAACACTCGACTAGTGAGCTATTACGCACTCTTTTAAGGGTGGCTGCTTCTAAGCCAACCTCCTAGCTGTTTAGGCGTTTTCACTTCCTTTTCCACTTAGCATCAATTTAGGGACCTTAACTGGCGATCTGGGCTATTTCCCTTTCGACCACGGACCTTAGCACTCGTAGTCTGACTGCTAGCCATATTTTACGACATTCGAAGTTTAATTGGGCTCAGTACCTCGAGGTGAGGCCATCACACATTCAGAGCTCTACCTTCGTAAAACTAAGACTAACGCTAGTCCTAAAACTATTTCGGGGAGAACCAGCTATCTCCAAGTTCGATTGGCTTTTCACCCCTAACCACAGGTCATCTAAAAACTTTTTAACGTTTCCTAGTTCGGTCCTCCATAAAGTTTTACCTTTACTTCAACCTGCCCATGGCTAGCTCACTTGGTTTCGGGTCTACGACATTTAACTTACTCGCCTTATTCAGACTCGCTTTCGCTGCGGCTTAAACCTAAATTATTAACCTTGCTTAATATCGTAACTCGCCGGTTCATTCTGCAAAAGGCATGCCATCACCCATTAACGGGCTTTGACTAATTGTAAGCACACAGTTTCAGGATCTATTTCACTCCCCTTTCGGGGTTCTTTTCACCTTTCCCTCACGGTACTTGTCCACTATCGGTCACTAAGGAGTATTTAGCCTTCGCGGGTGGTCCCGCTTATTCGTTCCAACAAGATTTCTCGTGTCTCGCCGTACTTTTTTCTACATCAGTTATGCATTATTTCGTCTACAGGGCTATAACCCTCTGTGGCCACTCTTTTCAAAGTGTTCAACTATAATACATAAAGTTTCTGTGGTAGTAGATGGCTGTTTTGCGTTCGCTCGTCACTACTAACAAAATCGCTTTTGCTTTCTTTTCCTGAAGCTACTTAGATATTTCAGTTCACTTCGTTCCCATGTGCAAACTAAATTGCTACATAACATCCAATGATGTTGGGTTCCCCCATTCGGAGATCTGCGAGTCTTCGTTTACTTACAACTCGTCGCAGCGTATCGCCGTTAGTTGCGTCCTTCATCGGCTCTTAGTGCCAAGGCATTCACTATGCGCTCTTACTTTCTTAACCTTTTTTAATTAAAAATTGACAGAAAATTTATCTACTTTTCAAAGATCTTTCTTTATTTTAAATAAAAATAAAGCGGATTGATTTAAAAAAATCAGCCCTTTGAAAACTAAATATAGACAAACACGTAAATAAATTATGTTTTACTCCTTAGAAAGGAGGTGATCCATCCCCACGTTCTCGTAGGGATACCTTGTTACGACTTAACCCCAATCATTAACCCTACCTTAGACGGCTCCTTCTTATAAAGTTAGGCCACCGGTTTTGGGTATTGTTAACTTTCGTGGTTTGACGGGCGGTGTGTGCAAACCTCGAGAACGTATTCACCGTAGCGTTCTGATCTACGATTACTAGCGATTCCGACTTCATGAAGTCGAGTTGCAGACTTCAATCCGAACTGAGATTGTATTTAAGGATTTGCCTAAAATCACTTTCTAGCGTCCTTTTGTGACAACCATTGTATCACGTTTGTAGCCCAGGCCATAAGGGGCATGATGATTTGACGTCATTCCCACCTTCCTCCAGTTTATCACTGGCAGTCTCACTATAGTGCCCAACTGAATGATGGCAAATAGCAATAAGAGTTGCGCTCGTTGCAGGACTTAACCTAACATCTCACGACACGAGCTGACGACAACCATGCACCACCTGTATCCCTGATAACCTCCGCATTCATTTCTGATGCATTGCAAGGTATGTCAAGGCCTGGTAAGGTTCATCGCGTATCAACGAATTAAACAACATGATCCACCGCTTGTGCGAGGTCCCGCCAATTCCTTTGAGTTTTATACTTGCGTACGTACTACTCAGGCGGAGCACTTATCGCGTTAACTTGAAAGCCGAGTATCCCCGACTTTTAGTGCTCATCGTTTACGGCGTGGACTACCAGGGTATCTAATCCTGTTTGCTCCCCACGCTTTCGTGCCTCAGCGTCAGTGAAGACCTAGCAAGCCGCCTTCGCCTCTGGTGTTCTGCCATATATTTACGCATTTTACCGCTACACATGGAATTCCACTTGCCTCTATCTTACTCTAGTGTGCCAGTTTTCAAAGCGATATAGGGTTGAGCCCTACGATTAAACCTTGAACTTAACACACCGCCTACGCACCCTTTACGCCCAATTATTCCGGATAACGCTCGTCCCCTATGTATTACCGCGGCTGCTGGCACATAGTTAGCCGGGACTTATTCATTAAATAACGTCACTTATAAATCATTGCCTATTTATATCATTCTTCTTTAATAAAAGAGTTTTACATACCGAAGTATTTCATCACTCACGCGGTATCGCTCGGTCAGGGTTTCCCCCATTGCCGAAGATTCTCTACTGCTGCCTCCCGTAGGAGTCTGGGCCGTTTCTCAGTCCCAATGTGGCTGTTCAACCTCTCAGTCCAGCTACGCATCATCGTCTTGGTAAGCCATTACCTTACCAACTAACTAATGCGCCGCAGGCCCCTCTTCAAGCAGACCTAACGGTCCTTTAAATATTTTTAGATGCCTAGAAATATCATTATTCGGTATTAGCACAAGTTTCCTTGTGTTATCCCCAACTTGTAGGCAGGTTACCTACGTGTTACTCACCCGTTCGCCACTAGATAGTTACCTATCTCGTTCGACTTGCATGTATTAGACGTACCGCCAGCGTTAATCCTGAGCCAGGATCAAACTCTCCATTGATTGATAGAGTTTAATTGACTCTAATTAGTTTATTCTTGTATAAAAGAATTGGTGTATATCATTTTCATATTTAGTTTTCAAAGATTTGTTGCCATTTGGCACACTTAAACAATTATATATTAAATAAAAAAATATTTCAACAAGTATTTGTAAAAATATTTTTTTAAAAACAATATATAAAAGATGGTGGGCAGGGACGGATTCGAACCGCCGAAACCGGAGGTAACAGATTTACAGTCTGCCGCGTTTAGCCACTTCGCTACCTGCCCAAACACTTGTTAAAGTATATAATAAGTGGTTTCAAAATGCAAATAAATTAAAATTATTTTTATTTTGTTTGTAGGTAGCTAACAAGTTGAGAAAGAATATTGTTTATAATTTGTGCAGTAAACGTTGAAAGTATAGGTTGAATATTGAAAAGAATAACAAAGATTGTAAAAATTAACAAAGTAGAGAAACACCCTGCCAAAGACTTTTATTTTGTCTTTGGGGTTTGTGGCGGTCATTTTGAAAAATATTTAGTAAATTCAAAGAAATACATAAAGTTCGGTGAAATGCAAGTGGGTGAAAAATACGAAGTTGTGGTGTCTGGTATTGGCAGCGCAAAGAAAAGTCCAATCATTCAAAGTTTTAAAAAATTAAATGATGGGGTTGAAGACAAAGAGAAAGGGAAAATTACGGTACCTGAAATTTCTGCGACGAAGACTTTTGTTCAATCTCTGGAATTGTTTTTAAGAGAAAAGACTAATTTGTCTGTTCTTCAAATTAAAGAAATTTGTGCGTGGATTTATTCAAACCACGCACAATTTAAAGCAAGCCCTTATTTGCTTTTGAAGTTAAACCTAGATTTGAGTTTTTTAGATATTGACAAAATCGCTAAGTTTATAGAGTTTCCTGGCAACTCAAAAATTAGAGTCAAGGCTTGTCTGGATTTTTGTCTAAAGAGTGGTGTTAACGGTAACGCTGTGATTTTAAGTGGTACTTTGTTTGCTTTCTGTTTTGATTTGCTGAAAACGGTTTACTGTGATTTCAAAGATGTCATTATTATTAAAACTACTTTAGTTGAATTGTTAAAATCAAATGAAGTGAAAGAGTTGAATATCAAAGGAGAAGGTACGTTTTTTATTCATTCTTGGTATGCTCGCCAAACTAAGTTGCTTTTAAATGAGTTGAAAAGAAGAAATAAGGAAGCGGGCGAGTTTGGCCAAAATATTGTTATTAACTCGTTAGATAGTGATTTTCAAAATTGCTTAAATAATGCTTTGAGTAATAAAATAAGTTTTATTACAGGACCTGCTGGCAGCGGCAAGTCTTACACGTTAAAACTGCTTTATAAAACCTTTTCACAAATGCTAAATAACGAGAAATACACAGAAAAAGTTGTGGTTCTGACGCCAACTGGCAAAGCCAGCGCTAGACTTAACTCAGACTTAAAAGTCTACTCAAGTACTGTGCATTCAGCACTTGGCTGGGCTGCAAAAAGTAGTGTGATTGATTTAAAAAATTACTATAGTTTTTCTTTCAATTATAAAAATAAGTTTAAGAATACTAAAGTAGTCTTAGTTGATGAAAGCACTATGTTGGAAGACGCGTTGGTGTGGAGTTTGTTAAATAGTTTTCCGAAAAACTGTCATTTTGTTTTTGTAGGCGACTACAATCAACTAACTAGTATTTTGCCAGGTTCTTTTTTTAAAGATAGTGTTTTGTCGGGTATTTTTCCAACATCTTATCTTAAATACAACTATAGGCAAATTAACACAGATTTACCTAAGTTACTGAACCAAGTGTTGAAAGGCAACAAATATTGTCTTAACTTTAGGTATGAATCGGTTATTGTTAAATATTTACCCTATAAAGACTTTCTTTTAAAATTGAGTTTGCTCATTAGCAAACTCAATTGCCGGGTAAATAGTTTTTATGCAGATTTTCAAATTTTGCTTGCGATTAAAAATCCAGAAAGAGGGGTAATTGAACTAAATAAGTTTATCCAAAGTATATTTATCAAAGATATAGAAAACTCAGTTAGCAGCGGTGTTTATGACTTTTATGTAGGCGACAAGGTTATTCAAGTCTTTAACAATAAAGAAACCAAAGTACTAAACGGAGAGATTGGCGTTATTAGAAAAATAGTTGAAGATAAGGCTACTGTTGAGTTTCAAAATGGACTGGTTTGTGAGTACACAAAAGAAACTATTTCTGAACTTGAACTTACGTATGCTTTAACAGTACACAAAGCACAAGGTTCTGAGTTTAAAAATGTGGTTTTTTACGCCGATAAATACTCGGGTAAAATGCTTAATAAAAACTTAATTTACACGGCGTTTTCCCGAGCAAAAGAAAAGTTATTTGTGTTTGGAGATATTTACAAAATTGCCGACTCTGTCGGCAAAGAAAACACAGGCTTTAGTTATTTTCGTTATTTGCTTGATGAGCAAGAAGATTAGACTAAACAAATATTTTTAAAGTCTCAAGTTCTTTTGCTTGCCCTTCTTTTCTTCTTAATTTCTCCGCTATTGACTTTAAAACATACAAATTTTTAATCTTAGTGTAAACATTTTTTTCTTTCTTTAAGATAGAAACGTAAGCATTGTAAACAGAATAAGCGTGTAGATAGTCAGTTTTGCCTGATTTAAATGCCTGAATTTCTTTTTCTATTTTCTTTCTTGCTCTAAGTACAGTTGAGCGTCTAAGTTTGATTTTAAAAATTGGTCTGCCGCTTGATTTGCTAGTATCTATAAAATAAGTGTAGCCAAGATAAGAAATTCCGTTTGCCATGGGCGCCAGTCTAGTCTTTTGGTTAAAACTAAGATGCAAAGTCTTGATAAACCCGTTTAGTCGCTTTAAGTGAGATTTTAGTTTTTCTTTGGTTTCACCAAAGATAAGCAAATCATCCATATAGCGAACATAATGTTTTACTCTTAAAGTTTGTTTAATGAAGTTATCTAGTTTAGTTAAAATTAGGTTAGCAAGTAGTTGCGAAATTTGATTGCCGAGTGGCAATCCTTTTTCTGAAAGCGCAATTTCTGCGTCTAAGAAATGAGTTGGGTCAATTTTTGGCAATTTCTTTTGTCGCCTAAACTCATTTTCTTGCTTAATTTGAGTTTCTTTGTTGTAAGAACTCAAAATTGTTTTAATAATTTCAAAAGTTTCAGGGTGGTCTTTAAGAATTTCTTTAATATTATTTAAAACTAGGCTGTGTGCGATGTTGTCGTAAAACTTAGCGATGTCTAGTTTTAGATAATACTGGTTTTTCAGCTCTTCGGCAGAGTGCTTTTCAAAGTAGTTTCTGACAATGTTTCTTGCGTAATCTGTGCCTTTGCCGATAATACAGGCGCAGGCTGCTTTATTTAGTTTATCTGCGATTAGCCGATAAACTAAATTAGAGCAAAGTGCCATTTGCACAACACGGTCAGCAAAGGCTGGGGCTGATATCATTCTAAATTTAGGGTCATAGATGTAAAAAGTCTTGTAGGGCAGCATTTTATATTTGCCTTGGTTTAACATAACGTAAATTTCAATTATAAACTCAGCCAGCCTAAACATACAAATAGCCACAGGTTTTTTGCCTTGCTTGCCACGCAGGCAAGCAAGTGTGGATTTGTGTAGACTCAAAACTGAAGATATTTCTTGAAAAGACAGCAGAGTGTTTTGAGTTTTTTGTTTTTGTGATTGGTCTTTCTTGGTTAGTTTAGCCATTTTCCATTCCTTTTTAAATCACAGATATAAATAAAGGCTGCTTTCCCTAAACAGCCTTTATTTTGTTTTTAAGTTAAGTTTTTTAAAAAATTTTGAAGGAAAAAAACTTAAAAAACCAACTAAAGCAACACAATACAGGTTTAAACCGAAAAAATTAGTTTAGCGGTGTATTGTAGTTTTCGTTCGCTTTATTTAACAGCTTTGCGCTGTGGCTCTGGATTAAGCTTTAAATTTTAAAAGCTTTAAAAAATGCAAGATAAGGATATCCTTAAGTTTACTTTATGTAAGTCCAGCGGACTTACATCTTAAATTAAAAAAATATTAAAAATCAAAGAGGGAAAATCACTTTTAGTAAAAAGATTTATGCGAGAAAGCCACGCAGGGGCTTTAGTATCTCTAAAAAAGTGAATGAAATAAAGCACCTACGGCAAGCGGAGAAGAAACTACCTAATGCAAACTACTACACCGAAAACGTTGTTCACGTTGTTCCAATTCAGACTGCCATTGTTGTTGATGTTGCGCGCGTTCGGGTTAGAGTTAGGATACTGAGTACCAAGCCACCAGTTCTGATGGTTGCCGCTGTTGTAATAAGGCATTGACTTTCTTAACACATCCGAGCCATTTAAATTATTTTTTGGTATTTTTTGCTTGTTGCAAGTATCTCTTGTAGTCAGAAATTACCCAGGCTTTAAGTGAGTTTAGAGTTTTGCTTAGTATCGTGGAAAGTACAGCAAACTCGTGTGAACTTAAAGCCTTTTCACCAAGATAAATTCCAAACATGGTAGAAAGAGTAGAAAGAGTTTCAACGGCATCTTCTTGCCAGTTGCGTCTTGATTTGGGTCTGGCAAATAAGTTTACTGAATTTGCCTTGGCAATATTCTTAATTACAGAAAACAAATCACGTTCAGTTTCAGAAAGTATTAAATTTCTTGTGTGTTTATCTTTTTTAAGGTGATACATTTTAAACTGTCTGTAAAGGAGTTTTGCATTTTCCAAAACTTCCAGTCTTGGATTTGAAAACTCAAATATTGAAAGTACCTCGTCAAGAGTTTGAGCTGTGTTTTTTGGCTGATTTGAGTTTTCTTCAACAGTTTTATCTTCAAAATCTCTGACATTTTCGTAACTTTCTTTATAAAGTTCTTGATTTGTCTTTTTATTATTTATGTTGTTATTATCTTGATGCATAGTTTAGTTAATTTTCTTTCTTTGCTTGTTTTGCTTTAGGAGTTAAAGAAAATTTAGATTTGTGGATGTAGGCGAAACAAGGAAGTTCTGTATTTTTAAGTTCAGCAACTTCATACAGTCTTTTGTCAATGTGTTCCATGACAAAGTAATTGCCCGCTGAAAACATTTTAGTGTGTTTAAGTGCCGTTAAAGTTTCAAAAATAGATGTGAATTTTCCTGTTCTTTTAATTTCATTAATTTCGTTGAATGTCAACGAAATTAAAGGCAGGAAATTCTTAAAGTTTGTTGGGGAAATAGTTTTTCTAAATATAGGTAAAAAATGTTGGAAAAACATTTCAAGTTCTTGTTTTTGTCTAAAAATTGTTTCAATTTTTGTGTCTTTGATTTGCATTGCGTCTATTCTGGCGGTATTGAAACTTTTAGGTGAGTAAGTTGTGATTTTACATACTCTGTCAAGGTCAAGAATGGATTTTTCAAAATCAGTTGCGATCAATTTAAAATTTTTGAAATTAAGCGACAGTTTAATGAGTTTTTGCTTAATTTGATTGATTTGTTTTTTATCTGAAAGAAATGCTGAATATAAATTGACAACCGTCAGGTCATAACCAAGTATAGGAATAAGCAAAATGTATTCATTCATTCTGCCCAAAATTGACGAAGGAATTATAAAAGGCATTGCAAATATAGGGTATTCAGGACCTTGATTTCTTTTAAATAAAGAATAAATTAAAGGAGTGATTGCAGGAATTGTGCTGATTTGGACATTTTTGTGGACAAATTTACCAATTTGACTAAGTTCGTACTTAGTCAGTGCGTATAAATTAGTTGGAGAAACCGCAGGAGGTTCAAAAATTAAGGCAGAAACTATTGCTCTTAAATTACGTTCGAGTTTAAAAATAGTTCCGTCGTATCCCCTGTAGTCAAACGAGTAGAAGTTCAGTGCTTTGTGGTTTGCGTAAATCAGGCGTTCACCTAAATATTTAACTCGTCTTTGGTTGTAGTAGTCAAAAGAAATATTTGTGTCAATTTCCATTATTTCTCTATCGTTAATTTGAGATGTTTGTTCTGATTTGATTATTTCTATAAATTCTTTGGCAAAATCAAATTCTTCGCCAATTTCTTTTAATTTGTTATCGTTCATTTTTCTCCTTTTCAAAAAAGTTATTCACATTTTAAATTTCACTCCGCTTCGCTTTGCTCTTGCAAAGCGAAGCGGAGACCCCTAACTGTAATTACATTAATTTGAAATTAAGTGCTGAAAAAATCGGAAGATGGCTTTTTTAAAAACCTTGCGGTTTTTAAAAAAGCTGATTGCACAAATTAGCTGATTATTCTATGTGAGAAAGCCACGCAGGGGCTTTAGTATCTCTAAAAAAGTGAATGAAATAAAGCAC
>CALISC010000027.1 GCA_938041945.1 uncultured Acholeplasmataceae bacterium
TTTTTACTGTTTTTAATTTTTACTTTTCCTGAGTTATCACTTTCTGAAAGCAAAGGTTTCAATAAAGACGATATCTTTAAGTTAGAAAATGGTAAATTAAGATTTGTAGTTCCGGAGAGACTTTTTGAAAAAGCAAATCAACACAGCGTTGAAATTAACCCTGATTGGTTTCAAGCCACAAAGTATGGAAAAATTACTGAAGTTAAAGCAAAACCTGGTAAACAACTTGCTCTTAACTTTGAAGACAAAGAATACGACAGCGTAGTTTTTTCAATTGAAACTAGAAACCGTGTTGGTATTAAAAGAGAATACGATGTTATCGTTGATTACTTCAACTTTGTGCGTGTATTTTTCTCTGCAACTCAAGAAAACATTGCACCAAGAAAACCTTTGGTAATGCCACGTTCAAAAGTCAACACAGAGTATAAAGACATAGTTGAGGAACTTTCTAAAATTTCTTCTTTTTCGCCGTATAACTCAACTGGCCAAAAAGAAAGCACAACTTTTTCATTCAAAGAAGTACTTGACTTAAAAACAGGACAGGCTTATCACGCAAACACTGAAAACCAAATCAGATTAGTTTACGACTTTGTATTAAAAGGCATACTAAAAGACAAAAACAAAGCCAACAATCCAGAGATCATTGACTATATTTCTAAAACTCAAAACAAAATTACTACCTTAAACCCAAACGGTACTTTAAATTTAGAAACTTCGCCATTCTTTGTCTCTGAGTTTTTAGGTTGGTACTATGTAAATAAACAAAATGAAGTCATTGAAGTCGGAGCAGGTCAAGAAATCAATGTTCCTGAGCTTAAAGGCTCTGAGCTTAGATTAGTCGCCAGATACAAACACTCAATTGACGACAACAAACTAAAAGAAGAATTAAACAAACAAGATTTATTTTTAGTTACTTATTTTGATGGAACCGAAAAAGTATTTTCATATATCGCAAGAAAAGGCGAATTACTTATCAACTATCGTCGTGCAAAATCAGGATACAGCCTAGTTGGCTGGTATACAGAACCTGGTTTTACAAAAGAGTTTGACTTTGATCTAGAACGTGTAGACAAAAACATTTCACTTTACGCAAAATACGAAAAGGAAAATGTACAACCACAACCTAATCCAAATCCTACTAAATATACAGTTAAGTTTGTAACCACTCCAAGTAAAACTAAACTTCACGACCTTGAAATTGTTGAAAATCAAAAAATTAGTAAAAACTACTACTTAAACCCAGATTTAGTTACATATTTTGATCAAAACGGCGATCTTTATAAACTAGCAGGTTGGAAATTAGAAGGCTCAAGTGATCTTTTTGACTTTAAAACCCCAATTACTAAAAACATCACACTAGTTGCTGTATTTGAAAAGTCAAGTGCTCCAAATCCACATCCTAAAACTACTGAATATAAAATCAAAAGACTTAAAGAAAAACTAGACAATATGGCTTATGATTACGTAGAATATGACACTGAAACAATTACTGGTGTTCAAGCAGGTTCTGAAGTTCAGTTGACTCCAGATAAGTTGCTTGCTCCGCGTGGTTTTGAGTTATTCGGTGCTGCTTCTGAGGTTAAGAAAACAATTAGTGCTGACGGTTCTACTGTATTTAAGTTGTACTTTAAAAGAAAAACTTTTAAAGTAACCTTTAACTACAACGGTGGTGTTTTAAATAGCGAGACTAAAAAAGAAGTTCAGTATAAGTTTGGACAAACTTTAGCGGACATTGAACATCCGACCAAAACTGATCCTATTGGAAACAAAACCTACACTTTTTTAGGATGGCTAAACCCTGCAACTAATCAGTTAGTTGATTTTGCTCAAAACAACTTAGTTGAAGAAAACTTAAACTTAGTTGCTAAATGGCAAGAAACTAGTAACTTCAAAAAAGTTTATTTAAACTTAGTCTACGAAGGACTAACTACAAATCAAGAAACTCTTCATGAACTAGAACTGCCAACTCAAAGAAAAATAGGCACTTCTGTTACAGCAAATGACCAAGAAATCAAAGACATAATTTCTGCATTTCTTTCAAGTCAACCACACCTTAACCACGAAACTGACTTTGATTTAGCAA
>CALISC010000028.1 GCA_938041945.1 uncultured Acholeplasmataceae bacterium
GAAAAACTCAAAAGTAAGGAATTAAAAATCGATAAGTTAAACGAAAAAGTAGTTGAATTAATTAACGCAAAGAAAGAAGAAGATTACTTTGACTATAAGAGAGAATTTATTAGCAATAGTGAAGATTGTTCATTGTTACACGACATCATTTGTTTGTCAAATAATATAAACAATCGTGATGCCTATCTAATTTTTGGTGTTGAAGATGACGGTAGGGTGATTGGATTAGACAATAAGTTAATTTCCAACAATATACTGGATATGCTTAAAAGTAAAGAATTCGCTGGCGAAGTTTATCCGGAAATTGATGTGAAAAACCTATATTACCTACATTTTGATATTGGAGTAATTGTTTGCAAGAGTTCTAAAAATGTGCCCTTTTACTTATCAAAGAAATGTAGAGATATTCAACCTTTCCGCGTATATACCAGAGTAGGCGATACAAATACTCAGAAAAACGGGAATGCGAATTATGAAGATGTAAAGAAACTCTGGAGAATTCATTTTGAAAGAGAAACCGAATAAACTGACATAAAAATATAGCAAGCTAATGGTTATATCTTAACCATTTTTATTATAACCAACAAAAAACTCCCTGTAGAGGGAGTTTTTTGTTGGTTATATACCTATTTACGAACTAAATCAGGGCTAAACCAGTCGTTGTAAATCTTGTAGTCGTTGTTACCTGGTTTTAGTTTTTCGTAGTTAAAGAAACTTCTTTGGTTCATTTCTGAGTTTAGTTTATCCATTGCTTTAGCGTGTGCATCTGTACCAAAGTCAACAGTGCCAAGAATTTGCTCAAGTATATATTTCTTAGTGTTTGCGTTGTTAACTTTTTCTTTAAATGTTTTAAGCACGTTGTTAAGTACGTTTACTAAGTTAGTTGGCAGATCAGGGCGATAGTCATTGAAATCACTTAAGAAGTAAGTTTTGATTTGACCAATAGTTAACTCATCTTTTTTTGAGTTGTCTAGATTTAGGCCTTTTTCTTTAAAGCGTTTAATTGTGTCTTTTGGACCTTCAGTAGTAGGTGCTTTTTCTAAAGAAAGACCAGCAAGTACATGGAAACCAAAACTAGACTCTAGTTTTTTAAGTTGTTCTTTTGTGAAGTCTGCTGAGTTTTGAGCCTCTTGAGCGTATTCAATTACTGGGTTTTCAAGTGATGCTTCGTGTGGTTTTTTAGTTCCAAGTAATTGACGGTAGAAGTCTAGAGCATGGCGCATAAATCTTTCGTCAAACTTAGAACTTTGGCCAAAGTCGTTTTTAGAGTTTTTAACTTTATTTAACTTCTCAGCCTTTAAAGTTACACCAGAATTTCTTAATTTAACTAAGTCTTCTAGTTTTAAATCATCGCCAAAGTTTAGTTTTTCTTTAGTTTTGTTGTCAAGAGTTTGAGTGTTTTTTTCATACGCGTCGTATGGAGTTAGACGAGGAATTGAGTTGAACTTCTTCGCAATTTCATCAAGTGTATCATACATCTTGTCAACACGGTTCTCATAGGCCTGTTTAATTGCGTATTTAAGCAGTTTAGAAAGCGTTGTGATTTGTTCAGGAGTCAATGTGTCTGCAGTAATTTTTTCGTTGTGTTTACCGTCTAGGTTTGTGTCAAAGTAAGCAAGTAAGTGAGCAAGGTCAACGTTTGCGTATTCTTTAAATAAACGGTTTGCGCGTTTAGTTAGAGTTTCGTAGTTAAGCACATCTGGGTCAAGGCGGTAAAGTTCAATTGCTTTTTGCAGGATTTTTTTGTTATAAATTTCTGAGTATTTTTCAACATTGTAGTATTTGATGTAGAATTCATACACGCCAATTGAAGAAGGCAGTTTGTTGCTTGCAAATTGGTTTTGAGAAAATGAGTTGATTTCTGACTTAATGGCTTTTTTGATGTCTTTTTTCATTTTATCAGTGATTTTAGATTGGTAGTTGTCTAAAATGAATTTTTCACCAAGTAAGTCGCGAGCAGCACCAGGACCAATGACTTTTTTAACATGTTCAAAGAAATCTTTTAGCGAAATTGGGCTTAATTCTGTTTTTAAATCATTTAGATAAACAGACGACTTTTTAAATGAAAGAATATCAGTTCTAGAAGATTTATGTGCAACATTTTTAAACAGTGTACGGGTTTGTGCGTACATTACGTTGTCGTTAACATGTACTTTAACTTTGGCAAGCATTTTTTCGTTTGCTTGTTTAATGTAAGCGTCATCTAGTGCTTTTTCTTCTAAGATTTTGCGGATTTTTTCTTGAACTGCTTTAGCCTCTGGAGTATTTTGGAACTTGTCGTCTTTTTTGTTGTAGATTTTTTCGTTGTCTACTTGGTCTTTATTTGAAGAAAGTAAGTAAGCAAGGAAGTTTTTGTTGTTTTTTCTTTGAATGTCTTGAGAGTAGCGGCGAGCTCCATTGTCTTTTAAGTCAAGTGAGTAGATGTAGTCTCTAAGTCCTGTATCTTCAAAGTCTTTGTATTTCATTTCTTTAGTAGACTCAAGTACTTCTTTAGTTACTTTGTTAACGATTTTACCTTCTGGGCTAATTTCAATTTTTTTGTCATCTGGTTGAAATAGATTATAAATTTCAATAAAACGTTTTAGAATTTCTTTTTTGTCGTCGTAGTTTTTCTTGTCATCTGCATTTTTTTGGTAGCGGCTGTCAAGAGCAACATCGGCTTTTCCATCTTCTGCTTTACGGCTTTCTTTGATTTCGTAAAGTGTGTAGAATTCGTTTAATTGATATTTATTTAATTGAGATGTTCCGTCGTTTTTAACTGTGCCAAAAATTTTTGGGTTGTCAGTTAAGATTTTTTTAACATATTTGTTAACGTCTTCGTCTAATTTTTTTTCTTGCAGAATTTTGTTAACATCAGGAATTTCATACCAAACGTTGTTAGCAGCACGTTTGATTTTAAATAAACGCATGATAGTTTCAAATTCTTTTGTGTTAAGTAGGTCAACTTTTAAGAAAGAAACTGTGTAGTCTTGATAACGGTAAGTTGATTTGTAGTAGTTTTTGATTTTTTTGTCAGTTACGAAGTAGTCGCTTCTTTTGTTTGCAAGGTCTTTTTTAATTTGGTCTTTAGCAAACAAGTATTCAGCAACTTTTAAGTCTCTGGCTTGAAGTAGATAGTCAGGTAGACGTTTGTCTTCGCGAATAGTTTGAGTAAGTTCTTGAGCAAGGTCAGTTACGTTAGTATTTGGAACTTTGCCCTCAAGTACTAACTTGTCTAAAAACTTAGTTGTTTTTTCAAGAATTTGTTCGTCTTTAATTTTGCTGGTTCTTAAGTATTTTTTTAAATCCTTAAGTTCGCCAACTCCAAGAATTTCTTTTAAGATAGCCTCTTTTGCGTATTCATAGATTTTTGTATCAGAGAAGTTAACTTTCTTTAAGTATTCTTTGTAGATTTGGCGGTTGGCAAGTTCGTATAAAAAAGAACCTGCGGTATATCTTAGTCTATTGTAAAGTTCGCGGTTTGTTACGTTATATTTACCTGTTTTAGCGTAAACAGTATCAGGGTTAAGTACATTTAAATTTAGCGAACGGCATGATGCTAAAGTAAATGCAGATACTAGCACTAAAACAAAGGCAAAAAGTTTTTTAAATGGGTTTATAGTCATAAAATCTCCTTTAGTTTTAATTTAAAACATAACACGTATAATATAACATATAAGGGGTTTTATTCAAAATAAAAGATGCTTAAATTAAATGTATTTTCCTTAAAAAGTAGCTCTGCCGGCAACTGTGTTTTGTATCGTTTTTCTGACTTTATTTTTATTATAGACTTTGGAATTTCGGTTAAATACCTTGAAAAATGTTTAAAAGAACTAGAAATCGACGTAAATTCGGTTAAATTTGTGTTTATTTCACATGAACACTCAGACCACGCAAGTGGACTTCACGCTCTTATTTCTAAGTATCCACATATTCAAATAATTACCACACTAGGCACAAAAAAAGCGTTGATTGAAAAGTATAAAATTGAAGAAAATATGTTTATAACATACGAATATTTAACGGATTTTAAACTAGGAGAATTAAACTTTTCATTAGTCCCGACAATCCACGATGCTGCTGAGCCTTGTGGTATCTTTTTTTGTAGTGAAAACTCAAAATATGTTCACATCACAGACACAGGTAGTCTACCAAGTGCAACAACTGCTAAAATCAAAGGCAGCCAGTTCTTTTTTATAGAAGCCAACTATGACTATAATTTGCTTAAAAACTCCAAGCGTCCACTTTCTTTAAAACAAAGAATTGCTTCAGACTACGGTCATCTTTCAAATCAACAGGCAGCCTGCTTGGTAGAAATCTTGAGACCCCGTGAAGAAAAGTGTTTTTGGTTTATTGGACACATCAGCCAAGAATGCAATTCACGCCAGGCCATTGAGTCTGCTTTGGTTGAGTGTATTTCAGATCCAACTAACTTAGACTTTAAGTTAGCTGACTCTAAAAAAATCACAAAGGTGGTGTTTTAAATGACTTTAATCGCGGTTGACAAAATCAGAGAAAACCACATCAAAACAGGAATTGAGTTTTACTTAAAACAACTTCCAAAAATTCAAGTCATTGAAATCAAAGTCAAAGACAAAGAAAAAGAATCTCAAGATATCTTAAAACAAATCAAGCCAAGCGACTTTGTTGCGCTTTTAGATGTACAAGGTGAGTTTATGGACTCACTTGAATACTCAAAGTATCTTGAAAAACTAGAAAATCAAGCAAAAGATATAGTGTTTGTAATTGGTGGCAGTTATGGAGTTTCAGATTCAGTTAAACAAAGAGCCAATAAATTGCTTTCGTTTTCTAAAATGACTTTTCCGCACGAACTTTTTAGACTAATGTTTTTTGAGCAACTGTACCGTGCATATAGTTTAAAAAACAACAAAAAGTACCATAAATAAACTATAATGTAAGTGATTTTGAGACACAAATTAAGGGAGGTTAAATGACTTTTAAAGACACATATTTAAGCACAATTAAGGCAATTAAAAGCCTTAAAGTTGCGCAAATTAACCCCCAGATTATGGTAAACGGCCAGCGTGTATTTACTGATTTTGAATACATTTTCGGACCATGTTCAATTGAGTCAGAGGCTCAACTTGAAGAGATTGCTAAAGCCATTAAAGAAAATGGTTTTAAGTTCCTGAGAGCAGGTGCTTATAAACTTAGAACTGAGCCAAATTCTTTTCAAGGACTTGGCAAAAAAGGGCTCGAAATACTTCACAAAATCGGCAAAAAATATAGACTTATTACTGTTTCGGAAATCCCCTCACTAGCACATTTAGATGAGTTTGTTGAATACTGCGACATCATTCAAGTTGGCATGCGAAATATGCGAAATTTTGAACTTCTAAAAGCACTCGGCAAAATCAATAAACCAGTTATCTTAAAACGCGGAGACTCCTCTACTATGCTTGAGTTTCTGCAAGCCAGTGAATATATTTTGAAGCACGGAAATGACCAAATTATACTTTGCGAAAGAGGTATTCGCACATACGAAACTTTAACTAGAAATACACTAGATTTAACTGGTGCCTTTATCTTAAAAGATTTAGTTAAAATTCCGGTAATTATTGACCCTAGCCACAGTATTGGTTCAACTGAGTATGTTGAAAAGTTTATTCCCTATATTGAAAAACTAGAGTTTTCAGGCGCTTTAGTAGAATGCGCAAAAGAACCCGAAAAGGCTTTGTCTGACGGTTTTCAAGCATTAAGATTATCCGATATTGCTAAGTTTAGCAAAAATAAAAACAAATAAAGAGGTGTTTATAATGGCATATAAAACTACTGTATTTAAAAGAAATGTAACAATTGGCAGAGTTGTTGACTATATTCAAATTTGCAACAACTTAGCCTTTAATAAACGAGTATTCGTGGTAACTGACCAAAATGTATTTGACTCAAGTGCTCGTACTGAATTTGCTAAAAAAATCTCTGTGAAAGTTCACTGGATTGTTTTAAAACCAGGCGAGGCTTACAAAAACATACAATCTGTCTCTGCAGTCTTAATGCATTTGGATCAAAACAACTTCACTGCTAACGACGTTTTAATTGGCTTTGGTGGTGGTGTGGTTTGTGACTTAACTTCGTTTATCGCATCAACTCTATACAGAGGAGTTGCCCATGTTTTAGTTCCAACGTCAGTAATTGCAATGGTAGACGCTGCAATTGGTGGAAAAACCGGCATCAATTATCTAAACATTAAAAACTATCTCGGCACTGTTTATCCTGCTTATGAAACTATAGTTGATCCAACCTACCTCGAAAGTCTACCAGCACTTGAATACAAACAAGGAGTTGCAGAAGTTCTTAAAATCGCCTTAATAGCCGATAAAACTCTACTTAAGAAACTAATTAAAAACAACTTTAATTTAAATGAAGAGATAATTAAACGCTCAATTTTGGCCAAAAAAGCAATAGTTGAAAAAGATGCATATTCTTTAAATCGCCGCAAAATACTGAATTTTGGACACACTCTTGGACACACCGTTGAGTCTAGTTTAAATCTAGATATCGCACACGGCGAGGCTGTACTTTATGGAATGCTACTTGAAACTGAGTTAATTTATGAAAAAGGTTTAATTAAAAAACCAGTTTTTGACAAAGTGTTAAAGGCCATCAAATCATTTCCACTGTATAAACGCGAAAAACTTGAAGAAATTAGAAGAAGTATTTTAGTTAAATATCTGTTTAATGATAAAAAACAAACTAAAAACAGCGAAATTACTTTAACTAAAGTTAAAAAAATTGGCAAAGGCGAACTAGTTAACATCTCAATTTCAGACATTCAGGCTTATTTAAACTAATGGAGAATAATCTTAAATTTTATTCTGATTTAAAAGAGGGTGTGTTTAGCGCACCTTCTTTTAAATCAGACACAATTAGAAAACTTCTAGTCTTGGCTTTTTTAGGAAAATCAGCCACACTTTACGGGGCTTCTTTGTCGATAGACGAACTGGTTGCCATCAAAGCCTTACATGAACTTGGCGTAAATATTGATGTCAACGGAGATAAAATAGAAATTAAAAAAGCCTTCCAACTGAACTACATGGAAGATTATATCGACTGCAATGAATCTGCTACTTTGTTTAGACTACTTTTCCCACTTCTTCTTTTTAAGTTTGGCGAAGTTAAACTAACTGGACTAGACACTCTTTTTACACGTCCTCTCTCAGAGTTTAAAGAAATTTTTCCGCAAATTGACTTTAAAATAAATAAAAAAACCCAAAAATGTACGGCTAAAGGAGTAGTTGAAAATCAAGTAATTGAAGTAAACTCAAAAATTTCAAGCCAGTATTTATCTGGTGTATTTTTAGCCTGTGCTTTGATTGGCAACGGCAACAAAATTAAAACTGATTTTGACTTGACTCACCCAAATTTTGTAACGTTAACGCTAGATGTGTTAAAAGAATTTGGCTTTGAATTAAAAAAAGACGAAAAAGGTTACTTTTATTTTGAACGCAAGAAAGACTTTAAAATTCCTAGAGAAATTAAAATTCGCCGAGACTACACACATCTGTTAACCGTGCTTACTTTAACCAAAGGACTTAAAAATAAAGTAAGTTTTGATGGTCTTAACTCCAAAGATAAATATAGTTTTGAAGTTTTTGAACAACTCAACACAATTGGCTACACTCCTATTTTTGATGCCAACTTTATTTCACTTCCTAAAAATCCGCGCAAAATTGACTTTGCAGAAATTAACTTTAGAAACTCAATTGACAATGTTTTTTCTATATTTGCCCTTTGTTTAACTAACCCCGCTAGATATCGTTTTGTTAATATTGAAACTTTATCATTTAAAGAAAGCGATAGACTTTCTCTGTTGTTTTCTATTTTAAAACAACTAAAAATAGATCACTTTTATAAAGACGGAACTCTGGAGTTTGTAGTTTCAAAAGAATGCGATTTTTTCCATGTTCACTGCTCTGATTTTTTTGACCACCGTGCACAAATGTTGGAACTAATTTTTAGATACTGGGCTAAAGTACCTGAGTTTACTTTACCAAAATACATTTCGGTCTATAAATCATATCCTGAGTTTATTTCTTACTTTAAAACCGATTTGCAAAACTTTGTAGAACTTGAGAAACTCCGCAGTCAAATTGACGAGATTGACGAAAAAATTGAGGCTGCACTTTTTGAACGCAAAAAAATCACAGACAAAGTTGCCAAGTTTAAAAAAGACAACTTACTTGATTTAGTTTCGTATGACCGTCGCCGTTTTGTTATCAATCAAAAAAAATCAATACTTGCAAGAAACTTTTTTAATCACTTAGTTTACTTTACTGAATCTAGCAACCAACTTTCTATGTTTGGCGCTGGTTTGGTTGGACACGGAATTGCAGATTCCATGTCTCCAGAAATTCACGAAGAAATCGCTAAGGCTGTCAAAGTCAAAAAATATCTATATGAGTTATTTGAGTGTGAAAACGAAAAAGACTTTCTTGAACTTGTTGAAAACTTAATTTTTGATGAAAACAAATTATTTTTAAATATCACAACACCTTTTAAAAACTCAGTTCTTAAAATCACTGACAAAAAAAGCGATATTGTTAAAAAGACCAAAGCTGCTAATACTGTTTTTGAAAAAAACGAAGAACTTTATTTACTAAACACTGATTTTTTTGGAGTGTTTTCATTCATTCATTCTATCCCTAATTTAAAAAAAGAAGTCTACATTTTAGGAACTGGCGCAGTTGCTAGAACTATTAAAGCAGCGCTTGAGTATTACGCAGAAAACTCTAATTTAGTCCGCCCTCCAATCTTTTTTGTTTCACTTTCGCCACAAAAAGAAGGTGAAATCAGCTACAGTGATTTTTTAAAACTGGCGAAAGGAAATAGCGAAACCGCAATTTTTAACGCTACAACTTGCTCTTTTCAACAATTAATTGACGAAGGTTCCTTTAACTCTAAGTTTTTTAAAACTGCAGGTTATGTTGCTTCGGTTAACTATAAACTAGACGACCTTGAATTTAGACTGAAGTATCCGCAAGTACAGTACGGTGAAACTATGCTTATTTACCAAGCATTTGTTTCTCTATACGCTGCCTTGACTAAAGAAACCGATACTGGCGAACTACTTAGCGCCTTATTTTGGTATATTGAAAATGCAGAGCTTGGTGATATCTAAAAAAGTCAAAATAGAAATCTACGGAGACACGCATAGCAAAAAAATTGGAATTCGGCTAATTGGGTTTCCAAAAGATTTTTATGTTGATTTTAAACAAATAGATGAAGCCTTAGAAAGACGCAAGTCTACTTCTATTTTTACAACTCCTAGAAAAGAGCCAGATAAGTACATTATCGTCTCTGGGTTTAAAAAAAATAAAACTAATGGAGAAGCAATTGACGTTTATTTTGAAAACACAAACACTGTATCTAAAGACTACGCACAGTTTAGTTTAACTCCAAGACCAGGTCAGGCTGATTTTGTTTCAATTCAAAAGTACGAACAAATTTTTCCGGGTGGTGGACTTTTTTCTGGCAGAACTACGATTTTATTTGTATTTATTGGCGAAATAATTCGTCAATATTTAGGACTTCAGTTCAGTAGTCAAATTAAACAAATTGGAACTGAAAAAGACCCTTTGAAGTTTGTTGATTATTTAAATCAAATCAAAGCAGAGAAAGACAGCGTTGGAGTTAAAATAGTTACCACTTTAACTGGATTAAAACAAGGTGTTGGCTCGGTATTCTTTAATAAACTAAACTCCAATATTGCTAGATTTGTATATTTAATTCCAGGAGTAAAAGCACTTGGTTTTGGCCTAGGTTCTGAGACAATTTACAAAAAAGGCTCTGAATACAACGATGCTTTAGCTGATTTGACTGGCAGAACTTACACTAACAATGCAGGCGGAATAGTTGGTGGTATTTCAAATGGTAATCCTATTTTAATTGAAACTACTTTCAGGCCAACAGGCTCAATTTCAAAACCACAAGAAACTCTTAACTTAAAAACTGGTAAAATAGAGTTAATAGAAATCCAAGGCAGACACGATATTTGCTTTGGTTTAAGAGCACCAGTTATTGTCGAAGCAATGACAGCCTTGGCTGTGTTTGCTACAATTGAAGGAGATAAAAATGATTAAAATAGCCGTTGATATGATGGGCGGAGACCTTGGTATTCTTGAAAATAAAAAAGCGATAAAAGCCTTATTAGGCGAAAATGCAGATATTGAGTTTTACTTAGTTGGCGATGAAAGTAGACTAGGTGAGTTTGTAAATCACCCTCAATGTAAAATTATTCACACTGACAAATACCTAGATATGGGTGTAGAAGACCCATTTGCTGAATTTAGAAAAACTCCCGAGCATTCTCTTTTTAAGGCACTTACTTTACTTAAAAACAACCAAGTTGACGCCGTGGTTTCAGCGGGTCCAACTCAAGCCGTGGTTTTTGGATCTCACTTAATTGTAGGTAGACTGCCAAAAGTTCGCAGATTAGCATTAGCCATTCCTTTCAACACAGTAGACGGAACTAAAAAAATTCTTCTAGATTGTGGCGCCACTGCTGAAATTTCGCCAAAAGACTTAGTTGACTTTTCACAAATTGGTGTCACTTATTTAAAACAACTTATTGGCAACAACAATTTTGTACCGCAAGTTGGTTTGGTTTCTATAGGTTCTGAAAAAGGCAAAGGCCGTGAGTTTGAGCGTTCTGCTTATGATTTACTTAAAGAAACTCACGAGTTTAATTTTTATGGCAATGTTGAACCAAAAGAACTATTTTTTAAAAATGCAGATGTTTTAGTAACTGATGGATTTAGTGGCAACTTAATTTTAAAATCCATGGAAGGCGCATTGTTAGGCTTTAAAGAGAACTTTAAAAAAGAACTTAGATATTGTTTACTTAAAAAACTTGCCTTCTTAATTTTAAGAAAATCAATCAAAAAAGCAGTTAAGAAACTTACTGCAAATGACACAGGTGGTGCCTTAATTCTTGGAACTAAAGGTGTTGTGGTTAAAGCACACGGTGCTGCTAAACACCAAGACTTAAAACAAGCAATTAAACAGGCAAAAGTTTTTGTTGAAAACAACTATTATTGAAAAATTTTTAAAAGGATTTGAAAATGACTGACGAGAAAGCTTTTTTAAAGTCAATCGGCGTTAAGGTAAAAAACTTAAAAAATTTCATTCCTGCTTTTATTCACTCATCTTATGGCAATTTAAACAAACTGCCAAATTATGAACGCCGCGAGTTTTTAGGAGATAGTATTTTGGATTTTCTGGCAGCCGAAGCACTGCTAAATAAGTATCCCAATGAAAATGAAGGTTTTCTTTCTAAACAAAGAGCTGCCATGATTTCTGAAGACGCACTTTTGGTTTACGCTAAAAAAATCAACTTAGACAACTACATTAAAACTAGAGTTTTCCCAATTCCAAAATCCATAATTGCTGACTGTATGGAAGCCTTAATTGGCTCAATTTATCTAGATAGCGGAATTGAAAACTGCAGACATTTTTTTGAGAAATATATATGGTCTGTGTTTCTAAAAGAGATTGACATTATTGACTACAAAACCGTCTTACAAGAGTATTATCAAGGATTTTCAAATAAGTTAATTTCTTACAAATTAATTTCTGAAACTGGACCTAGCAACGACAAAGTTTTTGTCTCTGGAGTTTATTATGAAAAAGATGTACTCCTAGCTACTGGAACTGGCCGCTCAAAGGCTCTGTCTGAAAAGGAGGCTGCTAAAAAAGCCCTTGAGAAATTGCAGACCAAGGAGAACACAAATGCTTGAAAAATTATTTTTAGACTACTCACTTGACTTTTTAAAACTGGTTTCAGAATATCAAAAGAAGTTAAACTTATCCGCACACGAGTATTCTTTTGTAGTACTCCTACTTTCTGAAAAAAAGAAAAAACATACAGTGTTTTCTTTTGTTAAAAAAACTGGACTTGAAAAAGCAGTTGCTGAAAACACTTTAAACTCACTGCATGCCAAAAAAATTATTACTTTTGTCTACGAAGAAAACGAAAGTGGTAAAATTAGAGAACTGATTTCTTTGAAACCACTTTACGCGCAAATTTTAGAATTCATGCAAAATCCAGAGTTGGACCCACAAGAATGCTTACTTAAAGAAGTCGCAGAACTGATTGAAAAAAATGCCAAACCACTTTCTGCCAATCAGTATATTTTGATTAAAAACTGGCTTGAGAGTAAAAAAATCACACCGAGTACTTTAAAAGAAATTATTGAAAATATTATTAAAGAAGGTTATTTTACTTTTGGTAAATTAGAGGCCATTGTTCAAAACTATTCAGTTGAAGGTAAACCACTTGACCAAAAAGATAAAAAAATTCTTTCTAAAATTTTTAAACAATAGTTTGATTTTAAAAAATAAACTTAATAAATGAAAAAGTGCCACGTTCCTATTTTTTAGGATACGGGGCACTTTTTGATTTAAATTCACTTTAATAAAGTATTTACTTAGTTAAATAATTTATTAAAAAGAATTTAACTTGGTGGTAAGAATAATTATTTATCTTAAATAAGATAAACAATTATGATACACAACAAGTTCTGTTTAGTGGTCGCAGTCGTTAATTGAACTTAAGATACCGATAGTAGCATTTCTAACGCTTTTTGCAACTATGTTTTTTAGAACACTAAGAATGTTTTTTCTACTTT
>CALISC010000029.1 GCA_938041945.1 uncultured Acholeplasmataceae bacterium
TCTTTTTTTGATTTTTATATTATTTGGATGCGCTACAATACAAGAATATAGTTTAAATGACTTTAACAAACCAGGTAAGTTAGTTAAAGCAGTTTACGATAAGTACGGCGAAGAAATTAAAATAAAAAACGGTAAGTTTTTAGCAAAACGAAACAGTTTTGTTTTAAAGTACGAGAAACTAGATAAAGAAAAAGTTAATTTTGATTATTTTAAGACTTACCAAAAACACTCAACATTTGAGTTAAATATCACTAATTTTTCGTATCCGGGAGATTTTGTTTTTAAGTATTTAGTTAAAAAAACAACAGACGAAAACTACAGATTAGTGTATTCAGGCACTTTAAAAACTCCGAAGAGCAACATAGTCTTGACTCATGAGTATGACCATGCTTTAGCAATGGCAGAAGTATATTCTAAAGATGGAAAGACTTTGTTTTTCCAAACATATCCGGAAATTATTACTTTTAGTAAAGAAAAAGAAAACAACTTATCAGTTAGAGACTTAAACGCTGCACAATACAATTATTTAAAAGCGGGCTTTATTGAAAAAAACATACCTTTAAGTTTGCTTGCGCAAAATGCTGATTTAATTTATTTTTCAGAAACCCCTAAAACAGATAAATTTGAGGTATCTGAACTTTTAACTAAGGTAACTTATATAAACTTAAGCACCAGTTATTTTGATAAAAAAACTGCAGCTTTAGACTATCTCTTTATTTCACAGTTTACTAATTTAAAGACATTAGTTGCACCCAAAAATATAGACAACACAGAGCTTACAAAACTGCTTAAAACACACAAGAACTTCGCTAAGCTGGTACTTAAAAATAACTCAAAAATCACTAATCTTAATTTACTAAATACAGCAAGTTTATCTGAACTTGAGTTGAACAATGACGATACAAATCCTGTTGTTTTTGACTTTAATGCTTTAAAAACTAGCAACTTAAAATCACTCAAAATTGTTGGTAATTTTGATTTATCTAATGTAAATTTTGGAAACAAAATCACAAAGTTAGAACTAACTAAAGTTACTTTAAGTTCACTTAATAATATTTCTAAACTAACAAATTTATTTGACTTAAGGCTAAGTAAAATTAAAGGAATAAATAACGATAATTTCGCTTTACTAGGCAATTTAAGTAAACTTAAATATCTAGAAATTACTTACTCAGATACGTTATCTAGTGTTTCTTTTTTAGATAAACTAATCCATCTTTCTGAGTTAAATATAAGTAATTCAACAAACTTCTCTACCTTTGATTTTCAAAATAATTTGAGTAAATCCACAATAAAAAAACTTAATTTAAACAACACTAAGTTCAGTAGTTTAAGTGAATACACTTACTTTAACAGAGCACTTTCATTTACTTTAAATAACACTCCTTTTTTAAGTAAGTATGCAGAAATTTTTAACGCCAAAGAAATCACTTATTTTGATGGCAAAAACTACATAATTGACCACATAGACCACATTCACGCAGAGCAATTTAGCGAACTTTCTAAAGATAAACAAAGTAAATTTTTTAAAAAAACTAATGAAACTTTTTTTGGTAAAGGTGAAGTTATCGGCTTTGACAAAAAAGGTTATTTTGTTAAGGTAAAAATACTAAATAAAGCAGGCCAAATAATTGAGCAAATTTACTATTTTCTAGGTTTTCCTGAGTTTGATTTTGACTTTCCGGATTGGCGAGTTGATGAGTTTGAGCCAAGCACTGAAATTAAAGAAAGTGTACTTAACAGACTAATTCAGAGAAAACTTAAAAAACATCCTGAACTAAAAGCAGAAATAAACAAAATTGCAAAAAACTCAAGACTAACTATTTTTGAAAAAGTTAGTCAAATCAACTTACTCTAAAAGACTAAGTAGTTGCTATAATTTTTAATATGAGAGTTGACGAATTTAATTTTAATTTAGACCCTAAAAGAATAGCGCAAACTCCTTATCAAAAAAGGGATGACGCTAAACTTTTGGTCTGCAGCAAAGAAACCGGCAATTTAACTGACCTTAATTTTTCGGATATTCTAAATTATTTTCAACCAGGTGATGTGCTAGTTTTAAACAACTCCAAAGTTGTGCCTTTTCGCCTACACGGCAAAAAGGAAACTGGTGGCGTGGTTGAAGTGCTGCTACTCAAACCAGTTGAAAAAAACATATTTGAAGCGCTTGCAAAACCTCAAAAGAAATTAAAAATCGGAACTATTATTACTTTTTCTAACAAACTAAGTGCAGAAGTTGCTGAGTTAAAAGAAGAAGGCATAACTTCGCTTAAATTAAACTACACAGGCAATTTATACGAGATTTTAGACGAAATTGGCGAAATGCCACTTCCTCCGTACATCAAAACTAAATGCGAAAACAAAGCAGACTACCAAACTGTGTATGCAAAAATTGATGGGTCTGCCGCAGCACCTACCGCTGGTTTTCACTTTACACCAGAGTTGCTTTCTGCACTTAAAAACAAAGGCGTTGAGATTACCGAAGTTACTTTGCACGTTGGTCTTGGCACCTTTCGCCCGCCTACTGTTGAAAATGTGCTTGATCATAAAATGCATAAAGAAACATACTTTATCACTAAAGAAACTGCTAGTGTTTTAAACAAAGCACTTTTAGAAAAAAGAAGAATTGTGGCTTGTGGCACTACATCTGTCCGAGTTCTTGAGTCTGCTTACCGCGAAAACATAGGTTTCACAGAGACGAGCGCAGAGACCGATATTTTTATCTATCCGGGATATCGCTTTAAAGTGGTATCTGGTTTAATTACTAATTTCCATTTACCAAAATCAACTTTAATTATGTTAGTATCTGCTTTTTGGACTAAAGCGGATACTCTTCGCGCTTATCAACACGCAATTGAAAATGACTATATGTTTTTTTCATTTGGCGACGCAATGTTTATCTACTGAAAAAGAAAGAACTTGTTAAATGAATTTAAAAAATAAAAAAAGACTGATAGATGCCTCTATTTTTGCAGTATTTGCAGCACTTATTGTTCTGTTTTCTTGGGTTCCGCAAATCGGCTTTATTCAAATCCCATCAGTTTCTTTAACTATAATTCCGGTGTTTGTGCTGCTTTCTTTAGGTGTTTTGCCTTGGTACTACACGGTTTTGCTTGCTAGTATTTTTGGACTAAACTCATGGCTTTACGCACTGGCTTTTGCGACTTCTCCAATAGACCTGGCGTTTCAAAACTTTTTTGTCGCAGTTCCAGCACGAGTTTTCTTTGGTTTTGTAGCTGTTTTTATCTACGCTATATTTAAAAAAATCGGCGAAGACAGAATTTGGAAAAAAGTAGTATTATTCACGCTTTATCTTATTTTCTTTGGAGTAGTTTATTTGGCGTTAGTCCAACTTACTAAAACCTACAGTCTGGGCATGAAAATATTTACATTTGCACTGACTTCTGTTTTATTTCTAGCTTCGCTTATTTTATTTACACTTACTTTTAAAAAGCAAACTTTAGTTATTGCCAATACTGTGATTTTAAGTCAAATAATCTATTCAATAATGGTACTAGGTGCTCTGTTTTTGTATTTATATATCAAAAAACTATATCCTCCAAATGCAGATAAATTGTTTTTATCAATAATTTCTTTTAACACTGTTTTAGAAACTCTGCTTTCATTGTTAATTTGTGTGCCAATTTACACAGTAGTTCAATTCACTTACAAAGAGCAGTTTTTAAATAAAAACAAAAACATTGATGAGGAAATTAGTGATGAAAAGTGAAATTTTTTTAATAGATATTGGCAACACTAGAGTAAAAACAGCAGTTTTTTCAGAAAATAAAATTAAAGCGATAGCCTCTTTTTTAACCAATGACTTTGATAAAAACCTCGCTACTGCTCTGCTTATAGACTTTACAGTTAAAAAAATACCAGTTTACTTTATTTCAGTTGTGCCGAAAGCAACAGAAATTTTAACCGTAGTTTTAAAAGAACAAGAGTGTGAGTTTACAGAACTAAATTATTTAAAATTACCAGTGAACATTAAAGAAAACTTTCCAAACGATATTGGTGCAGACTTGTTAGCCTTAGTTTTTTCGGTTACTGTTGCAGAACGTGCCTTGATTGCCGATATTGGTACTTTTAATAAATACCTGCTCATATATAGAAATCAAATAGAAAGTGCGGCCATTTCACCTGGATACAACTTAAAATACAGTCTAATTTCTAAAGGTGCTTTACTTTCTCAACACACTCCAAAAATTCCGGAAAGTTTGCTTGCAAAAAACACCAAAGATTGCCTAGATAGTGGGATTTACTTCTCGTCGTGTTTTGAAATTTCTGAATTTTTGCGTATAATATATAAAGATAATCCAACCATAAAATCAGTTTATTTAACTGGTGGTTCTGCTCAGTTTTTTTTAGAAAAACTGAAGGGAAATCTACCTTTAAAATACGACGATAAATTAGTTTTTAAAGGCATGATTAAACTGGCTAATTTAATTTTAGGAGGAAAAAATGGCTGATAAAAAATTAAGTTTAGAAATGGAAGTCTATACACAATGGTTAAACCAAGAAAAACTTCCTCAATACTTGCTTGATGAATTAAAGAAATTTGGCAAAAAAGAAATCAAAGAGTCTTTTTACAAAGACTTGGAATTTGGAACAGGTGGGCTTCGTGGACTAATTGGACCTGGTACTAACCGCATGAACATCTTTACAGTTAGACGTTGCTCAAAAGGTCTGGCTGACTATATTTTAGAAACTAAAACTTACAAAGACCAAGGTGTGGTGATTTGTTATGATAACCGCCACCACTCAAAAGACTTTGCAGAAGAAGCCGCAAGCGTGCTTGCACATGCCGGAATTAAGGTGTATTTATTTAAAGAACTTCGCCCTACTCCAATGGTTTCGTTTGCAGTTCGCTACCTAAACGCCGGATTTGGTGTAATGGTCACTGCTTCTCACAACCCAAAAGAATACAACGGATATAAGGTTTATAACCACACAGGTGCGCAACTGGAAGTTGACGAGGCTAACGCAGTTGTTGAAAAAATTAACGCAATTAAAGACATGTTTTCAATTGAAACTGAACACGACCCTAAACTAATTGAGTATGTTCTTGAAGATGTTGAAAAAGCATTCTTTAAGGCTTGTGATAAAATTCAGTTAAATAAACCAAAAGACCCAGTTTCCGTTTTGTTTTCACCAGTTCACGGAACAGGTGCGACTATCATTCCTCGCTACTTAGAGCAAAAAGGTTTTAACGTCGTTAAATACCTACCACACATGACAATTGACCCAGATTTCCCAAATGTTAAAGTTGTCAACCCTGAGTTTATCAAAGCCTGGGATGGACTTTATCCCTACGCTCAAAAAGAAAACTGCGAACTGATTTTAATGTCAGATCCAGACGCAGACCGTATCGGTGTTGCAGTTAAGCATAACAAAGACTTTGTGTTTTTAAATGGTAACCAAATGGCGCATGCTTTGCTTTACTACACACTTTCTCAAAGAAAAGAAAAAGGAACACTGCCTAAAGACGGAGTTGTGATTTCAACTGTGGTTACCACTGACTTACTTCGTGTGATGACTGAAGACTTTGGACTTAAGTTTGTCTATACACTAACCGGCTTTAAGTTTATTGCGGGTGAAATGAATAAACTAAAAGAAGGACAATACGTATTTGGCTGCGAAGAGTCTATTGGCTTTATTTTAGGTGAACACACGAGAGACAAGGACGCACTGCAAGCCGCTTACATGTTTTCAGAACTTGCATCTTGGCTAAAAGGTCGCAACCAAACAATTGTAGATTATTTGGACGAAATTTATGAAAAATACGGTTATTATCTTGAGTACACCGAAAACATAGTTTTAAAAGGTTTTGAGGGTGCAGAAAGAATCCAAAGAATCGTTCAAAACTTTAGAGAAACCGGACTTGAATTAAAAGGACATACTATTGTTAAAGTAGAAGACTACAAAGCACAAACCAGAACTTATCAAGAAGGTAAAGTTGAAAAAATTACTCTACCTAAACAAAACTTCTTAAAATACTATCTTGAAGACGGCTCTTGGGTAACAGTTCGCCCATCTGGTACTGAGCCAAAAATTAAAATCTACTTCTCTGTACATACTTCTTCAAAAGCAAAATCAGTTGAAGAACTTGAGTCAATTAAGAGCCAAGTTCTGAAAAAAATTAAAAAAATTAAATAAGTAAAGGTTATTTTTGTGGATTTTCAAATAAGACGAACTAATTTATTTAATTTGCTGCCAGTAGGCTCAATTACTCTGGTTTTTTCTGGTTTTGAGTTAAAGTACTCAGCAGACCAAACTTTTCCGTTTGAAGTAAATCGTGATTTTTATTATTTAACTGGAGTTAATGAAGACAAATGTGTACTTTGTTTAGTTAAAGGCCAAAACCAAACTCAAACAATTTTGTTTAAAGAAGAAACTGACCCTACTCTGGCACTTTGGGTTGGTGAACGTTTGACTTTAAAGGCAGCCGGAGAAATCGCGAAAATTGACACGGTTTTAAATATATCTAAATTAAAAGGCTATGTTCAAGGTTTAACCGAGGCTACTCGCTCTGCGGTGTTTGGAGAAATTAACGCACTTTATTTAAACTTAGAGACTGACTTTTTGTATTCAGACAGCTACAGGTTTGCAGATTATGCAAAACAAACTCTGCCACAACTAACTATTCAAAATGTGCACCAAAAAATCGCCAGTCTTCGTATGATTAAAGACAAAGAAGAAATTAAGTGTCTACAAAAAGCAGTAGACGTCACATCAGACGCTTTGGCTGCAATTCGTAAAAACATAAAATCAGGAATTTATGAATACGACATTGAGGCTGAATACAACTACGTACTTAAGAAAAACAACACTAGAACTTCTTTTGCTTCAATTATTGGCAGTGGTAAAAACTCAACAACTTTGCACTATGTTGTCAACTCAGACAAAGTAGAGCCAAATACTTTGTGTGTTTGTGATGTTGGTGTGAACTTCCAAAATTATGCATCTGACATCACTAGAACCTATCCGGTTGATGGTAAATTTACCGCCAGACAAAAACAAATTTATAATATTGTGTTAAAAGCCCAAACTAAAGCAATGGAAGCACTTAGACCAGGGTTAACTTGGCCTGAGTATAATAAGATCGCCCGTGACGTCTTGATTGAAGAGAGTTTAAAAATTGGCTTAATTAAGAAGCCTGAAGAAATTGGCAAATATTACTACCATTCAGTTGGACACTTTTTAGGTCTAGATGTTCATGACACCGGTGACTACACAAAACCAATGGAAGCAGGAATGTATTTAACTTGTGAACCTGGGCTTTATATTGCTGAAGAGAAAATCGGCGTTAGAATAGAAGACGATATTTTAATTACCAAAGACGGACATATTTGTTTGTCTCAAGGAATTGTAAAAGACCCTGATAAAATTGAGAAATTACTGCAAAACAAAAGTGAATAAAAGTAAAAAAACGCCTATTAAGGCGTTTTTTACTGTTTTACTAATGTAATAAGGTTGATAAAATAACGACCATTAAATTAAAGAATTCCCAATTTCTACCACTATATACCCAAAACGATTGCTAGTTCCTC
>CALISC010000030.1 GCA_938041945.1 uncultured Acholeplasmataceae bacterium
CACGTTCAACAGGCTCACAGTCAACTCCATCAATATTACGGATAATTACTTCAGGTTTAGATACTTGAAGTTCAAATCCTTCACGTCTTAAATTCTCAATTAAGATTGAAAGGTGAAGTTCTCCACGTCCACTAACAACCCATGAATCACTAGTGTTTGGTTCTACACGTAAAGATACGTCAGTTTCTAACTGTTGCATTAATCTATCTTCAAGTTTACGAGCAGTTACAAATTTACCTTCTTTACCTGCAAATGGTGAATTATTTACTAAGAATGTCATTTGAAGTGTTGGCTCATCAATATGTAATACTGGTAGAGCTTCCTGATGATCTGAAGGACATACTGTTTCACCAACGTTAATATCATCCATACCACTTACCGCTACGATATCACCAGCATGTGCTTCATTAATTTCTTCACGTTTTAATCCAAAGTAACCAAAAATCTTTGTTACACGGAAATTTTTAACAGTTCCATCTAATTTCATTAGAGAAACAGATTCTCCAACTTTCATACTTCCTCTAAATACACGACCAATACCAATACGTCCAACATAGTCATTGTAATCTAATAACGCTACTTGGAATTGAAGTGGTTCATCACGATTATCAACTGGCGCTGGTACATAATCAATGATAGTATCATATAAGCATTGCATGTTTTCGTCTTGTAGATTTGGATCGCTTTCTAATGATGCTGTTCCATTAATTGCTGAGGCATAGACAACAGGGAATTCAAGTTGGTCATCATTAGCACCTAATTCGATAAATAAATCAATAACTTCATCAACTACTTCTTCAGGTCTTGCAGAATCTTTATCAATTTTGTTAACAACAACGATAGGTTTTAAATTCTGTTCAAGAGCTTTTTTAAGTACAAAACGAGTTTGTGGCATAGTTCCTTCATAAGCGTCTACTACTAAAAGAACACCATCAACCATTTTCATAATACGCTCAACTTCTCCACCAAAGTCAGCATGTCCTGGTGTATCTAGAATATTAATTCTTTTTCCTTTATAATCAATCGCAGTATTTTTTGCTAAAATAGTAATACCACGTTCTCTTTCTATATCATTAGAATCCATTGCTCTTTCTTCTACATGTTCATTAGAACGAAAAATACCTGATTGTTTTAGTAGTTCATCAACTAATGTTGTTTTACCATGGTCAACGTGAGCAATAATAGCTATATTTCTAATATCATCTCTTAATTGTACTGACATTTTTTTCTCCTTGTGTAATTCACTTATAAAACAAATTATATAATGTATTTTCATTATAATAATTATACATCTAAATAATTAATCTAACTTTTCAATAATACCACTATTTTGACATCTTGTAAATAAAAATACAAGTAAATTCTCATATTTTTTTAGTACTAGCTTATTACAAGTTTAAAAAAGAAAAAGAAGATTGGAATATAAGAGAAGAGGCAATTAAGAAAATAAAAGAATCTAACCCACATTTTTTCGATCCCTATGATCCAATTTTAAATGAAAAAAACGCCAGTGCGACAAATTTTCTTATTGATGATTATTGTTATAAGTAGAAACATAAATACTCTTTAAATTTTGCAAACCCACAAATTAGAAGACTATTTAATTTTTATAAAAATTCCACAAACTGCTATTCAAATGCTATGTTAAACCTTCAAGAAATTACAACTAATTTACCAAACACTATTTTTAGAAAATTTATAAATAATAAATTTTTATTTAAGTAAAAAAGGAACGATATGGAAAACTTTTTAAAACCAATTGAAGAAATTAAGGAAAACTTAGACACTAACCTTAAGTCTGGTTTAACTCAAGTAGAAGCAAACACTAGACTTGAACAAAATGGATTAAATGAGTTTGCAAAAGAAAAAAAGCGTTCCTTTTTCTTTAGACTTCTTCTGCAGTTTAAAGACTTGATGGTCATAATTTTAATTTTAGCCGCAGTGCTTTCTTTTGTAGTTGGCCAGTTTTTAGAAGGTGGGGTGATTGCAGCAATTGTAGTTTTCAACGCTTTACTTGGCTTACTTCAAGAAATGAAGGCAGAGAAGTCCCTGGATGCCATTAAAAAACTGAACCAGCCACATGCAACCGTGATAAGAGATGACAAAATCAAGCAAATTCAGTCAGCAAGTTTAGTAGTTGGTGACATTGTAGTTTTAAAAGCAGGAGACATAGTACCTGCTGACATTCGTTTATTTGAGTGTTTTTCTTTAAAGGTAGACGAATCTAGTTTAACTGGCGAGGCTCTACCAGTTTTAAAAAATTCATCTGTTTTAATTGACACAAAAACTCCTTTGGCAGAACGCAGTAATATGTGTTTTTCTTCAACAGTGGTCACTTATGGTCGTGCTATTGGTGTGGTTACAGAAACTGCAATGAAAACAGAAATTGGTAAAATTGCAAGTGCCCTAAAGGCCGCAAAATCCGAAGAAACGCCACTGCAGAAACAAATTTCTAGACTAGGAAAGTTTCTTGGACTAGCAGCGGTTCTGCTATGCTTGGTGATATTTGCTGTCAACATTACAGAAGCCTATATTTTTTCTAAAACTACGGTTAGTGCACAAAAATGGTTGAGTCTATTGATTCTTGCATCTACTATTGCGGTGGCCGCAATTCCCGAAGGTCTACCTGCCATTATCACAATAATTTTAGCAACTGGTATGCAGAGACTATCGCGCCGTGGGGCTATTTTAAAGACTTTAACTTCAGTTGAAACACTCGGTGCGACTTCAGTAATTTGCAGCGATAAAACCGGAACTTTGACTAAAAATAAAATGACTGTTAAAAAACTTTGGCTAAAAGGAGAAACTTATTTAGCCGAAGAACTTCAGTTATCAAATCTTAATTTAAGCAAGTTAATTGAGTTTGCTGCAGTTTCTAATGATTCCGAAATTATAGATGGTAGCGTTGTTGGTGACCCTACCGAAAGTTGTTTAGTAGAACTTGCTCAAAACAACGAAATTGACTTTATAAATCTTACACAAAGGTATCCACGAATATCAGAGCTGGCTTTTGACTCTGAGCGTAAATTGATGTCAACAGTTCACCAAATCAAAGACAAAAAAATCTTGATTGTCAAAGGTGCTCCTGAAGTTTTACTAAAACGTTGCACAAACACAGCAGATGTAAACGCTGCAAACCCAGCGATTTCTACGCTTGCAAATGAAGCCTACCGAGTACTTGCGGTTGCTTTTAAAGAAACCGACATTAGCAGTCCGTACACCACTGATGAAGAAAATAACTTAACTTTCTTAGGGTTGATTGCAATGCAAGACCCGCCTCGCGAAGAAGCGAAAGTCGCTATTGAAAACGCAAAACTTGCTGGCATTCAAACGATTATGATTACTGGTGACAACGTTCAAACTGCTAAGGCCATTGCCAAAGACCTAAAGATAATAGAGTCTGATCTAGATTTAGCAATTACTGGTGTGGAGTTAGATGAAATGACAGATGATGAGTTTTTTGCGCAAATTAAAAACATCAAAGTCTACGCACGAGTTTCGCCTGAAAACAAAGTTAGGATTGTTGAAACCTGGCAAAAACACGGCAAAATTATTTCAATGACCGGAGATGGAGTTAACGATGGTCCCGCTTTAAAGACCGCACAAATTGGTGTTGCTATGGGTAAAGTCGGAACAGAGGTTGCAAAAGGCGCTGCTGACATGATTTTAACTGACGATAACTTCGCAACAATTTTAAAGGCAGTTAAAGAGGGTCGTGGAATTTTTTCAAATATCCAAAAAGCACTGCACTTTCTGCTGGCTTCAAATATTGGCGAGTTAATTACAATTTTTGTAATTTCGCTAATCGGTCTGTTTGTCTTTAGACAAGAACTTGAACCTTTTACTTCAACACAAATTTTATGGATTAACGTAGCGACAGACTCATTTATCGGAATTGCTATTGCTTTTGAGAAGACTGATAAAAATGTGATGAAGTTAAAACCAAGAGACCCAAAAGCCGGTTTCTTTAAAAATGGGCTAGGTGTTTTAATATTTACACAAGGTGTGGTGCTTGGATTGGCTGCAACTGCGGCTTACTTAATTGCTTACCACTCAATTGCTCCGCATGTGGCAAGTTCTCTTAACTTAGACCTTTCTTATTATGGCAAAGGTTTTACTTTAAATCAGTTTAAAGAGTTGTTCGGTTCAACTGCTGCCTTCTACACACTTTGTATCGCCCAGTTTATGTTTGTCTATTCTACACGAAACCGCTTGCAACCTTTTTATAAACAAAAAACTAACTGGTTCTTAAATATTGCTGTAATAATTTGCTTTGTATTGCAAATGTCCTTGATTTTTATACCAGGTGGAAAAGCATTTAGTTTAGTTAACTTCCGCCACATTACCTGGCGCGGATTTTTAACTATTTTTGGCTTCAGTGCTGTACTTTTTGTCTTCTCAGAAATTACTAACTTAACACTGCACTTCACAAAGTTTTACACAAAACACCAAAAATAAGCACAAAATCCTGAAGAGCATCGGGATTGTGGTATACTTTATAAGTAAGTTAATAGATACATTGAATTGAGTGGCCGAGCCACTCAATTTTATTAAAGGAGTTTATTTTGCAAGAAACTTTTGAAAAAATTAAATTAAAAGTTGAAGAAACTTTTAAAATCAAAGTACTTTCAGTTAAGCAGACCACTGAGTTTGGAGAGCCTTACATCTCAATTACTCTTGACACGAATTCTGTTAACTCAGACCTTATGGGCGAAATTTCTGAGAGCTTGTCTTTAGAGTTTCCAGAACTGAGCACTTCACATGGTTTTTTAGTTGAGTCAAAAGGCTTGTATGTTACGGCAAAAAACCAAGCCGAGTTTACTGAGTACTTAGGTAAATCTCTTTGTTTCACTTCACCTCAGTTTAAAGGTTGTGCTACACTGACTGAGTTAGACGAAGAACACGCCTACTTTGAAACTAAAATTAAAGCAGTTAAAAAAACTCTGAAAATCAAATTTCAAAATCTTTCAAATATTACACTTGAGTAGTAATTTTTTTAAAAATAAGGAGAAAAAATATGAAAAGAAAAGATTTAGTTGAACTAATTGACCGCATCACTACACTTTACGAAGTAGACCGCGAACGCGTTAAAGATGCCTTTAAGAGAGCACTTGAACTAGGATGTTGCTCTGAACACGGTGTTGAGTCTTGCCGTGTAAACATAAACGAAGAGCGCAAAGAAGTCAATGTCTACACACAACGGCTTGTAGTTTCAAGTTACTCAGAAGCCCAACGTTTTGACGGTAAAAGAATTTCACAAATTACTCTTGAAAAAGCACACGAAAAGAAACCACGCGCTAAGGTTGGCGACATCATTGAAGAAGAAGTAGATCCGCGTAAGTTTGGCTACAACGCCGCTAAAAAAGTTAAAGACCAATTTAACATTTTAATTCGTGGACTTAATCAAGAGAATATTTTTCAATATTTCTTAGATCAAGTTGGCCAAATTATTAGTGTCAGAGTAATTTCAACTGACGAAAAAGGTATTCGCGTAGACGTTGGCAGAGACATTTCTGCCTTTATTCCATATGACCAACTACTTGAAACTGAAAACCCACATCAAGGCGAAACTTTAAAAGTTGTTTTAACCTCTGTTTCTAAAGAAAGAGAAATAAATTTAAAACTTTCTAGAAAAGCCCCTGAGTTAGTTGAACGACTACTTGAACAAGAAATTCCGGAAATCAAAGAAGGAATTGTTGAAATTATAGGAGTTTCTCGCGAAGCCGGAGAACGCTCTAAAGTTTGTGTTAAGTCAAACCGCGAAAACATTGATCCAGTTGGTTCTTGTATTGGCGAAAACGGTATTCGTATCCGCAATGTTCGCCGTGCGCTTAATAACGAAAACATTGACTTGTTTAAGTATTCTGAAAACCCTGAAGACTTAATTAAAAACGCACTTACTCCTGCAGAAATTGTAAAAGTTGTAGCAATTGACACCGAAAATTTAGCTGCAACTGCGATTGTAAAAGACGACCAACTATCTCTGGCAATTGGAAAAGCAGGTCTAAATGTTCGTTTGGCAATGAACGCAATTAAATGGAAAAAGATAGACATTAAATCAGCTACTCAGGCTTATGAAGAAGGAATTGTATATTGATGCTAAACAACCCCCGCACTTGTGTAGTTAGTAAAAAGAAGTTAAATAAGTGCAGTTTAATTCGTTTTTTTGTTGAGTCTGAACAAGTAAAAATAGACATAGACCAAACTAAAAAAAACCGTGGGTTTTATATTGAAAAAAACCCCGATATTACTTTTTTAAAATTCAAAAAAGTGATTTTCAGACAAACTAAAATAGAAGCACAAGAACCGCTTTTCTTGGAGTTTCAAAAACTTATTTTCAAGGGAAAGGAGAGTTAAAATGAGTATTAAAGTTAATAAAAATAAACAAAAAACCCAAAAAGTTGTCTACAATCAGGCTAGCACCATTGCAGACTACGCTAAACAAATCGGCATTTCTCCCATTGAAATTATTAAAACTTGTCTTAGTTTTAAAATTTTTGCCAATGTCAATCAAGTATTAGATAAAGACACTTTGACAATTATTTTCCAAGAACTTGGGTACGAAGTTGTTGAAGACAAAAAAGAAGAACTAATTCAATTTGATGAGCATGTTCAGGCAGATGACCCTAAAGATTTAGTAAAACGAGCACCTATAGTAACTGTCATGGGCCACGTTGACCACGGGAAGACGACACTTTTAGACACTATTCGCCATTCCAGAGTGGCATCTGGTGAAGCTGGTGGAATTACTCAACACATCGGTGCTTATTCTGTAGTTAAAAACAATCAGAAAATCACTTTTATTGACACCCCTGGCCACGCTGCGTTTTCAGAAATGCGAGCACGTGGTGCCAAAGTTACCGACATCGTGGTTTTAGTAGTTGCTGCCGATGACTCTGTGATGCCACAAACCAAAGAAGCAATTGACCACGTAAAGGCTTGCGGTGTGAAAATGATCGTGGCTATCAACAAATGCGACAAGCCTGGAGTAAACCCTGACAACGTACTTGGGGATTTGGCTAAGTACGAAGTTTTAACTGAAAACTGGGGTGGAACTGTGCCAGTTGTCCAAATTTCTGCTTTGAAAAATCAAGGAATTGATGAACTGCTTGACATGATCTTACTTGTTGCTGACCTTGAAGACTTAAAAGCCAACCCTAAACGCTTGGCAAGTGGTACTGTAATTGAAGCCAGAGTTGACAAGGGACGTGGAAATGTAGCGACCATAATTGTTGACAACGGAACTCTTAAAGTTGGCGACAACGCAGTAGTTGGAAACGCTTACTGTAAAGTTAGAACCATAGTAGACGCGAATGCTAAAAGTTTAAAGAAAGCAGAGCCGGCAGACGCTGTTGAAATTACCGGTCTACAAAGTTCTGTTAAACCAGGTGATAAGTTTATTTGTTTTGAAAACGAGAAAACTGCAAAACAAGTGGCAACAGAACGCGCTAACCGCGAAAAAACACAAAGTTTAGTCTCTAAACCAAAATCATTGGAAGACCTGCTTTCAAGTGAGAAAAAAGTTTTAAACTTAATTATTAAAAGTGATGTCAACGGCTCTATTGAGGCAATTCGTGCACTACTTACTAATTTAAAATACGAAGGCCTAGAAGTTTCGGTAGTTCGCGAATCTGTTGGTCAGATTAATGAAACTGATGTATTGCTTGCCAATACTTCAGGTTCTATTTTGCTTGCCTACAATGTGCGTCCGTCTGCGCAAATCAGAGACCTTGCGAAATCTAAAGGTGTAGAAATTAGAACTTACAATATAATTTATCAAATAGAAGACGATATCAAAGCAGCACTTGAAGGCATGCTTGAACCTGAATACGAAGAAGTAGTGCTGGGTTCTGCTGAAGTCAGAGAACTATTTAAAGTCAAAAAAGACGTGATTGCTGGTTGCTTTGTGGTGTCAGGTTCAATTACCAGAGACGCAAAAGTTCGCCTACTTCGCGAAGGCAAAGTAGTTTATGAAGGCGAAATTGAAACACTTCGTCGTTTTAAAGACGACGCTAAAGAAGTTAAAACTGGCTTTGACTGCGGGATTAAAATCAAAGACTTTTCAGACATTAAACTAAATGACGTCATTGAGGCTTCTGTTTTAAAAGAAGTTGAAAGACCACAATAGGAAAGGCCATGTCTTTAACTCACTTGCGCATGCAGTCTTACTTTCAAAGAGAGATTGCAAAAGCCATTAACAAAACCATAGTTGATGAAATTAGCGGCTACATTAATGTAGTTGACGTTAAACTTTCAAAAGACTTGTCGGTTTTGAAAGTTTTTTACATGATTTTTGACAACAAAAAAGAAACCGCCGCTTACACACAAAAACTACTTGAGCAAAAAACTCCACAAATTAGGCACGAGTTTGCACTAGCCGTTTCTAAAAACTGCCGTAAAATCCCTGAACTGCGTTTTGAAATAGACACGGTTTTGGAATACGGCAACAAAATAGACGAGATTTTAAAAAACTTAAAATAAATGTTTCTAATTTCAGTGCTAATTACCCGTATTTTTAAAGGCAGTCAAGAAATTTATACCTATAGGGTAGATGAAAACTTTAGCGACTCGCTTTTTTTGGGTCAAAGGGTAATTGTAGACTTCGCAGGTTCATCGGTTTTAGGCTTTATTTTAGATTTTCAAAAAGAAGCGAACGAAAACCCAGAAAACTTAAAGTTCTGCACACGCTTTTTAGATGAAAGGCCGGTAATATCGGCAACTCAGTTTACTTTATTTAAAGAATTAGAGAAGTTAAGTTTTTTTCCCAAAATTGATTTATTTTTAGAAGTCTCTTCGCCTTTAGTTAATCTAAAAGCAACTGAAAAACTTCATTTAATTGATAAAACAACTCAAAATACTCTGCCTTTTAAAAGTCAAGAACTTAGTTTAACTAAAACTCTTAAACAAAAGTTTCAAAGAGAAATTTTGAGATTAAAAAAACTTAATTTAGTGCGTCCTTATTTTTCAGTTGAGACAAGTAAAGTCAAAAAAACTAAGGCTTTTTTGAAGTTCACGCAACCTCTTACTATTTCGGAAAGTCAAACTCAGTTTAATTTACTTAACCAAGAAGAACTTTTTAAAAAAATTCTTAAGGATGCTGAAAAACAAGGCGAAAAAGTTTTAGTGTGTCTGAAAAATTCACTTAACTTAACTTACTTTACCAACCTAGTTAACTCAGTTACAGCACTTGAACAAATTTTGATATATAGCCGTGAAAACTTAAACACAGACACTAAAATCAGCGCTTTTGAAACAAAAGTCGCAAAGCCTGGTTTTTTGGTGGTAATTGGTTTTGAGAAAGCCTTATTTCAAGAAATCAGCGGGCTTAAGCACCTTATTTTAACAGATGATTTTTTAGAAAGTCCATCAGAAACAGGTGTTAACTCCGCAGATTTAGTTAAATTAGTTGCAAATGTAAAGTCTTTAAACACCTATGTTTACTCAACAGTACCTAGTTTTGACTTAGCGTTTCAAACTAAAAAAGACAGCGTAAATTATTTAAAAGAACTTGGTGAAATCAAGCAAGTTTTAGTTTCAAACCTACTTAAAGAAGCAGACCTTAGTTTGGTGTCTAAAGCAGTTTTAAATAACTTAAAATATAATTTGGAAAATAACTTAAATACGCTTTTTTTAACAGACCAAACAATTTATGCAAATTTTGTCAAATGTACAAGTTGCGGCAATGTTTTTAGGTGCATGCGTTGTTTTGATTATCTGAGATACGATAGTTTAGCGAGTTGTTTTTACTGCAAGTATTGTAATTTATTTATGCCAACTCACGTAAATTGCGAAGTGTGTAATAAAACTGGCTACTCGCTTTTGTCAGTTGGTGCCCAGTATTTTTATCAGTATTTTTTAAAAGAACTTAAGGTGGCTGATTCTGCAAACTTAAAAATTTTAAATGAGTTTCTTGAAAAAAAGGAAGTTAAAATCACAGACAGACTAGTTTTTTCAAATTTAGAAAATGTTTCCGTTGACTATCTAAAGTCGGTTAAAACAATTTGTGTGTATTTACCTGAATTGCTTTTTAACTCAAAAAATCCTTATTTTAATCACTTAAACTACTTAAAACTCACAAGAATACTTAAATCAGCAAGAAATGCTAATGTCTATTTAATTTCTGAAACCACTGCTTTTGAACTAGATACTTTGTTAAACAAAGATATCGTTAGTTTTTATCAGAATGAAAAGAATTTTCGCAAAGAAAACTGTCTGGCACCTTTTGGCTACACTTATTTACTGTTTGCAGAAGGCCAGTTCTTGTTTAATTTATTTAAAGAACTATTCGGCTTTTTAAAAAGTTTAGATTTAAAGTTTTTTTCACAACCAGAGGAACTTTTTAAACATATTTTAAACAAAGATAAGTTTGTTTTAAGAACTCGCTTATTTTCAAAGACAGAAATTAGTGTTTATTTGTTTGAAAAGTGTGCTAAATTCGCGCAAAAAAATCCAGATCTAAAATTAAGACTGCAAAAAGAGGGAATATGAAACTAATATTGCTCGGCAATGATAATTTTACTAAAGAAATTCTTCGTGCTCTTTTAAAAGAGCACGAAGTTTTACTGCTTGTTTTAAAGGAAACTCCTAAATTAAACAAGGAAACCATAAGTTTAATTGATTTTGCTCATGCAAACCAGATTAACACCATATTTTGTGCAGACCTTAGAGACAAAATACAGTTTTTTTTAGAACTGAAACCAGATAAAATAATATCTGCGTCTTTTGGCATGTGGATACCAAAAATATTTCTAGATTACTTTGAAGTAATCAATGTCCACACTTCTTTGCTGCCAAAATACCGTGGCGGTGCCCCTGTTTTTTGGGCAATTTATAACCAAGATAAAAAAACAGGCGTTTCTATTATGAAAACTGTTTTAAAAATGGACGCAGGTCCTGTCTACAAACAAGCCGAAGTTGAAATTACTGAGTCCGATAACTTCACTACTTTAAACCAAAAACTAGCAGAGACAGGTGGTAATTTGTTAAACTCTGTGTTAAATAATTTAGAAAAATTCTCGCCAATTGAGCAAGCAGAAGAGCAAGCGAGTTTTGCGTATATTCCTGAAAAAGAATTAGAAAAAATAGATTTTTTTCACTCAAACACCAAAGTCAACGCACAAATTAATGCAAACGCTGACAAACCTGGCGCTTACTTTTTGGCAAACGGCACTATTTATAAAGTTTTTAAAGCAGCACTTAGCACAAAAACACTTGCACCAGAACTAATTGAAGTTTCAAATAAACGCATGTATATAGGTTGTCTAGATGGCTCTATTGAGATTCTTTTAATTCAAAAAGATGGCAAAAAGTTAATGAGTGCGAAAGACTTTATTAACGGAAATAATTTAGATAAGCTAAAAGTAGACAATTAAAGTTTGTTCTTATTGTTGGTTTAGGATTTATGATTGAAAAGAAATTACAAATTAAAAATATTCACAAGTGCTTGTTACTTTTATTTGTTGCATTTTTATTTATTTCTAATATAGTTTTCATTGTAATAACTATTAAAAATATTAAATCTACAAATAAACTTGACATTGCTACTTCAATTTTTAAAAATACTATTAGTTCAGTTGTAGAATTAAAGTCTGAAACTAAAGGTTTTGGTGAGAGTTTTGGTAGTGCAGTTTTTATTAAAAAGGAAGGATATTTAATAACAGCTGCACACGTCGTAACTTATCAAAAGGATAATTCAACACAAACTTATCAGAGTTATCAAATTAGATTTGTAGATCAAAAGCAATATACTGAAGTAATTTTAATTATGTATGACATTGAAAAAGACTTAGCATATTTAAAACTTAAAGACCCACAAAAAACCAAATTTACTCCACTTAAAATCAGGGAAGAAGAACTTAAACACGGCGAAATTGCTTTTTCTGTTGGCAATGGTTTAAACCAAGGCATATCTATTACTAAGGGTATTGTTAGTCAGCCACTTGTAAATATAAAACACAATAGTTTAAGTAGAACAATGATACAGTTAAATATTACCATTAACGAAGGTAACAGCGGCGGGGCTGTTTTAGACAAAAATGGTATGTTAATTGGTATAGTTTCTTTCAGAATTAGAGATAAACGTGGAAATGTTATATATGGAGTTGGTTATGCTGTACCGTATTCTGAAATCAGCAAGTTTGTTTTAAAATAAAAAAAATCACATGGAGTAGAAATGAAAAAAATTATACTTTTTATCTTCACAATTTTCATAGTATTTTTTATAACAGGATGTACAACTAAAACAGTTAAATACAGAAAGCCTTTAATTAGAGACATTAACTTGATTAACGAACAAATCGATTATCAAGAGTTTTTTGCGGATTTTTCTAGGCAAACCGTTGTATTAGACAAAAATAAAAACACAGTCAATTTTAAGGCTACGAAAGAAATAGACAGTGAACTTTTTGAGTTTATTGACTTTGTTAATTATTCTGAAAATCAAAATAAAGTTGAATTTAACTATGATGTTAATTACAACGCAAATAGCAATGAGTTTACTTTGTCAATCACTGCTAATACTGAAAAGGGTAAAGTTATTGATAACTGGCAAGGCACACCTTTTGTTGACAAAAACGGAGAAACTGACATCGCTTTTGCAACTGGAGATGGTGTGATTTATTTGCGAGAACTTGAAGAAAGCGGAGTTATTAATAAATGTGGTTGGTTTTCTAGGCTATTTAGAAAAATTGCTGCAGTTGCTGCAATCGTTGCAACTGTAGCAGTAGTAGTTGCTGTTGCAGTAGTTGCTGCTCCTGCTGCAGCTGCACTCGGTGCTTTTGCTGCAGGCGTAATCTCTTCATCTGGTACTGTTGCTCTGGCAGGTGGTTTAGCAGCCGCCGGAATGGCCTGTGCAGCAACTGTAGCAATTTCACAAACTTCTTTAGCAGTCGCTGCTACTTCTTATTTAACAGCAACTTTAACTGCATTAATTTCAACTGTTATTAGCGACCTTAATAGCACAATTTATCACTACAACCAAACTGCAGTCGATCATTCAAAATGGACTGAAAAAGACTTAAAAGACACTTTGACAAAAGCAACAGTCATCACTGAAAGAGGACAAAATCGCAAAACTGCAGTTTATTTAGGTCGTCATTTTGATTTTGAAAAGCTAAAAAAACATGATACTGTTAATAATACAATTAGGTTCAATCTAGATAACGATGTTTGGGACAAACTAGAAAATAAATATACCAAGCACGGTATGTGGATATTAAACCGTGCTTTCATGGATTTTGCAATTAAAGGCGAAAGAACAAGAGGTTGGGAATTTAGATTACTTACAAATCCACTTAATTATCCAAAACCACTGCCAATTGAAATTAGAAATGGATATTTTTATTCAATGGAACTACAGTATTTAAGGGATACTTATCATAAATTAGGTAGAAAATTAGTTGAAGGATATTACTATACAGTAAGATAACATGAGAAGAAAAATTAGTAACTACGAACTTGCAAAACAACATTTTTTTGATTGTGCATGCAATTTAAATTATTTTGTTAATAATTACCCAAAACTTGCTGATAAAAAAATAATTGCAATAATTAAAACTAATGAATTAAAATGGAGAAATGAGTATCAACGCCAATTAACTAATGAAATTTTAACTACAAACAACTTTAATGTTTTGGTCTCTAGTTATAACGCTTTTTTAATGTCTCTTTCAACATATGAAAACATACACGAATTATTTTTAAATTTAGCTGATGTTATTTTAAAAAAACATTTTCAATACAATGATTTGTTTCGCTTATTTTATCAATTAGTGCTATTTGATTTTATGAAAAACAAAGAATTAGAGGTCTCTGTTTCTTTTGAAAAGAATATCTTTGAATATTTTAAGGAAAAAGATTTTAAAATATATCAAAAACTAATCATAACTGTTCAAAAAATCATATCAATAGATAATTTTAAAGAAACAGAAAACAAACAATCGATAACAAAGATTTTATTAATCGCTAATATTTGAAAACAGAAAGGATGTAAAGTATAAAACTATTTTTAATAATTGAAAATGAAAAAAGAGCAAGAATATCTTAGTTTAATTAAGGAATTGTATTTTTACTATAATTGCAATTACGGGTTTTATGTATATGACGGTCCAGAAAGACCAGATAAATTAGAAGTTAAAAATATCATAAAAGAAAAAGGACTACTTTGGTCCTTAGAATATCAAAAATTTCAAAAGAAAAAAATATCTGAAGTTGTTTATTATGTAGAATTAGAAAAGCATCTGAAAAATTTTTACTTTTCTATTAAAACCTTTGAAGAGTTGTTTGAACTAATTAAAATAACTGCCGAATTATTATTAAATAAAAAAACTGATTTCGCAGACTTATATATTGAGTTTTATAGTTTCGTTGATTTAACTGATGATTCTAAAGATTTCTTTTTTAGCGGAATTTTTCCTAAAAATTTAACTATAGTAAATTATTTCAAAGAAAAAGATATTTCTAAATACAAAGAACTAGTTTCAACTATTAAAAATGTAATTGAAACAGATAAATTTAAAGAAAAAGAAACTCTTAATTTTGTTAAACCTGTGTATGAAATCATCAGTTAATCAATGGTCGCGATTACACTAAACTAAACAACTAAAATTGTTGTATAATTACTGTGTTGTTGGTTCTGTAGCCAAGTTGGTAAGGCACGGCTCTGCAAAAGCCTCATCATCGGTTCAAATCCGTTCAGAACCTCCATTTGATTTATTTTTAAAATACAACACACCTCCAGTTGTATATATAAAAAAGGACAGCAATGCTGTCCTTTTTACTTAGTTAGTGTCGATGACCAAACCAGATACTAATCTAAAGTTTTTGCGTTTTTGCCTTTTTTAGCAGGCTTTTCTTCGCTTTTTTCGGCTACTTCGCTTTCTTTATTTACCTCAATTTGTTGCTTAACTGGGGAAATGAAAACTACGCGCTCGCCAATGATTTCAGGAATTTGGTAGTTTTTGCCGTTAATTTCGTTTTTTCTAATTTGTAGTCTACCAATTACTCCCAAAACATCGCCTTTTTTGCTGTATTGCGGAACGATTGTGCATAAATTGTTTCTTAATTTAATGCTAATGTAGTCAGTGTCGTAGGCGCCTTCTTGATTTTTAAAAGGGCGTCTGACTGCAAGCGTTAAGATTAAAATTTTTTGTCCGTCTTCAAACTCATAAACTTTATCTTCATCCGAAACTACTCTTCCTACAATCGTGACGTTGTTAATCATTTAATTTATACCTCCTTTTTCAAAAACTAGTATAGAGGTGTACCTTATTTTAGTCAAAGCCAGTAAAAAAACTATGGTTTAACAAATCATTAACAAGAAAACTAATTTTTA
>CALISC010000031.1 GCA_938041945.1 uncultured Acholeplasmataceae bacterium
TGGAGCAAGACGCTCGAAACCTTTTTCAACTTTTTTGTTTTTTTCCATAGTGTCCTCTCAGTTAGTTAAATAAGTTCTTTTTCAGTTAGACTTGCTCTAAGTTTATCTGCTTTTTTAAAGTCTTTGTCTAAACGGGCTTGTTGCCAGGTTTTATATAATTCAAAATCTGCGTCTGTAAACTCAGGTAGTTTGATTTTAAAACCTAAAATTTCTAAAACTTTGTAAACAGAGTTAATTACTGCAGCGTTTGTTGAACTGGTTTCGTTGATACTTAGTTTTTTTATGACTTGTTGTAAATCACTTAAAGCAAGTGGTGTTAAAAAGCCATCTTCCATGCATTTTTTGAAGTTATCCAAGACTTCTTTGTCAAATTCTTTAAACTCAAAACCAGCAACACGGTGATTAAAAGTAAGTATTCTTAATTTACGCTGTAGTTTAGTAAACACTGTTTGGTTTTCTTGAAGTAATTCTCTTGAAAAGTTGATAGGACTTTCAAAGTTATGAGAAAGTATAAGAAGTCTAAATCCGTTTGTTTGGCTATTTTTTATGATTTCGTTTACGTTAATTACATTGCCAAGCGACTTAGACATCTTTTGATTATCAACATTAACTCTGCCAACGTGCATGTAGTATTTACTTAGTTCGTGTCCAGTTTCTCCAAGAAACTGAGCGCGTTCGTTTTCGTGATGTGGAAACTTTAAGTCAGAGCCACCACCATGAATTAAAAGTGTGTCTTGGAATAACTCTTTATTCATAACGGCACATTCAGTATGCCAGCCAGGCCTGCCTTCACTGAAAGGCGATTTGAATTTAATGCCTTCTTCTGTCTTTTTCCAAAGTAAGAAATCAAGCGGATCTTCTTTATCTTGGTTTAGAGAAACTCTGGCTCCAACTTCTAAGTCAGCTGTATTTTGGTGTGAAATAGCACCGTATGTTTTAATTGAGTTAACTCTGAAGTAAACATTTCCGTTTTTCTCGTAGGCCAGATTTTTTGAAATTAGCGATTTAATAAATTCGATTATGTGGTCAATGTACTTGGTGGCAAAGGGAACGGTGTCTGGAAACTCACAGTTTAAACCTGCTAGATTTTTTAAATACTCTTCGCTGTATCTGTGTGCAATTTCTCGTTCACTGACATTCTCTGAAATCGCCTTGTTGATGATTTTATCGTCAATATCGGTAATGTTAGAAACGTAGAAAACTTGGTGTCCACGATATCTTAAATAGCGAACAACCGCATCAAAAAAAATAGCAGGGCGAGCATTGCCAACATGAATGTATGAGTAAACTGTTGGACCGCATACATAAATGCCGATTTTTTTGCCTGCTTCTGGGTTAAAATTATCCATTTTTTTGGTTAAAAAATTATATAATTTCAAATATTTTCTCCGTCACTCGTTATATACATTATATAACAAGAACTTAGAATTATTCGGCTTGGGGTAAGATTTTAGTTAGTTTATTGTTTAGTTTAATTAGTTTTAAAATTATGTTTCCACCCTTGATATTTTTATAGAAATTACTAGCAAGTAAAATAAAGAAAGTTTTGTAAACCCCGCTGATTTTCGTGTCTAAAAACTCTAAGAAATACTTAATAAAAAAATCAGGCGCATCTTGATATAGAAGCAGTTTTTGAGCAAATTGCATTAGTTTAGAAATTAAGAAGTTATCTGGAATTTTATATTTTAGAAACTCATTTATGTTGTGTGATATTGCTTCAATCTTTCGTTCATGAATATAGTAAATAGTTTCAAAAAATAGCCTTGCTAGTCTATTTTCAAACTTTATGTAGGCTTTAAAAAATAGATCTGGTATGAAGACACTGTGATAAATTTGTGCGTACAAAACAAAGAATGTACTAACAGTTTTGTTATTACTAAACTTACATTTTAAAATGTTTTTAACATTATTTTCAAAAGTTATTTTATCTTGAAATTTAAGATTTTTAATTAGTCTAACCGAATCTAAAATCCCAGTTAAAATTGGTGAATTTAATGCTGAGAAATAAATTTCTAAATCATCAATTTCGTTTGCGTGAATATGCTTTTTCTCACAAAACTTAGTTAAAACTTTTAAAAGCATAAACATCGCTTCAACTCTTTTATCTTCTGCACTTACTACCCTATTTTCAAGAAGCATTGTACAACCTTTAATGTTTCCAGACATAAACATAGTCAACGCTGAAATCAGTTGATAAACCTCGTAGTATTTTGGTGAAAAGTCAGGTTTAGTGTAGTCGCCTTTGCTTAAAATCAAAAGTGCATCTGTCAGATTTAAGTTACTCAAATAATAAAAACTGTTAAAAATAGTGTTGTTTAAAATGTCGTGGTCTTTAGGGTCTGCTAAAGTTTTTTCTAATTTTTTGACCTTAACTAAAGCATTGATTAACTCTTCTATTTTGTCTTCAAACAGATTAAAGTTATAGATAGATATTTTGTCTGAGACAAACAGTGTCTCTATTTTTTCAATACTTTTTTGAGTTAGTGGTGACTTGTTTCTCTCGTAGCAAGAAATTGTAGAAATTGGCAGCTTAGTTAGTTCACTAAACTCACCCAAAGTTTTAGAACAAAGCATTCTGCAATAGTAAAGTTGTCTTTTGTAAAAGACGGCTTTTTCATTTTCTAGTTTAGTCTTTAATTTTAGTTTTTTATTGTTTGAAAACATGTCTTTATTTTACTTTA
>CALISC010000032.1 GCA_938041945.1 uncultured Acholeplasmataceae bacterium
CCCTTCTTCTTCGGAAAAACTATCATCAAGCAAAGAAACTTTGGAAATAGTTAACTTACCACTTAAAGCGTCGTAGTAAATTTCGCTAGTTAAAGTATAGTTTTCAACTTTTTCAACACCAGGAGGGGTTGAAGTAAACTCAAATTCTTGAATTAATTTAAGTGAAAAAACATGTCCATTTTGTACTTTTTCAATGCGTTTCTTTAAGTTATAAACTCTGCCTTCTTGGTCTTTTTGGTTTTTGTATTCCTTGCGGTAGTCAACTAAGTTACCAAGTGATTTAAAAAAGTTTTCCAAAGTTGTGTAGTAAACTTCTTTTTCAACTTCAACAGCTTTTAGGGGTTTAACTCCTAGTTTTTTATTTTTAGAAGTGTGTCTGATGTCTTTTTCTTGAGTTGACTTTGGTGTAAAGCCAGGAGTTGCTGGGTTTTTTTCAACTCCAGATAAATCTACTTTAGTTTTAGGTTCTTTAGCCTGTTCTAAGTCGCCTTTACCTTCTCCTTCTGGGTCTTCTGGAATTTCGGCAGTAGCGTTCGGATTTGGTTTTGTTTGTTTTTGAATTACTGGATACAAATTTTTGTTTTCTTTTTTGGCCTCAAGCAAAGAAAGCGGAGTAGTGCCACCTTTTTGGTTAGTCCAACCAATAAGTTTCTCGTCGCTGGCTAGTTTAAGTTGAGAGTCTGAAAAACCTTGGTAAATTAGTTCGCCTACTTTATATTCAATTCCCTCAATTAAATCGCCTGTTTTGTCAAAGAAGTTAATAGTAATTTTTTTAGTTGGACCTTGATTTTCTTTTTGGCGGTAAGCAGGATACAAGTTTTTGTTTTCTTTAGTGGCTTTCAAATCAGGAACAGCAGCCTCTCCTTTAAAAGGAGTCCAGCCTAAAAACTCTTCATCTGCACCTAGCCCAAGTTGTTTGTCGGAAAAAGTTTTTGAAATACTTTGGCCAAGGTCATGTTCAACGGCTTCAATTAAGTTACCTTTTTTGTCAAAGAAGTTAATAGTAATTTTTTTAGCGTTTTCTTTTAGACCGTAAACCGGATACAAGTTTTGGTTTTCTTGAGTTGCTTTGACAATGTCTAGAGCAGTTTGACTGTTTTTTGAATTGCTCCAGCCTACAAATTCCTCATCTTGAGATAAACCAAGTTGTTCTCTCGTAAATGTTTTTTGAATTGTTTCGTTTTCTGTGTACTCAACTTTTTGAATTAATGCGCCTGTTTTACTAAAGAAACTAACTTCTAGTTTTTTAACTTTATCAAGTGCTGGAACTGTAAAGTCAAATGAAACTGTTTTACCACGCTCATTTTTGGCAATTAGTTCATATTTCTGGTCAATTTCGTTTCTAACAACTTTAACAGTAGCCCCAGAAATCTCAGACGCACCTTTTTCATTCTTTTTAGGAATGTATTTAAGGGTCCATTTGATTTTTACACCCTGAATTTCTTGTGGTAAATTAAAACTTGATTTAACTACTTTATTTTTACCAAAAGGCGCCTCCATTCCAAGAAACGCTTTGTCTTTAGGATTAACACAAGAGGCAAGTGTAAAAATAAAGGTAAATAGCATAATTAGCGATAAGATTTTTTTCATTTTTGCTCCTTTACGAACTGATTTAATTATAGTTAATTTATAAGTAAAATAAAAGTTTTTTAAACTTTTAAAGACATATTTATGTTAATTTATCACTATCTAAAAAACTCACTAAAATGCTATACTTTATATGTGAATTACGTCATTAAAAACCAGTCTCTTACCTATTCTTTAAAAAGAATTAAAGAGGTTAAAAAAACTATAGAATCTGACTTTATTTTTCTGGATCTAGCGGATTGCACTATATCTGAAATCACCAATGAATGCTTAACCACTGGGCTGATTATGAGTCAAAAAAACTTAGTTTTAACTAACTTAGAGCAGTTGCTTAGAAGTGAAAAAAACACCGTAGACCTTGTAAATTGCTTAAACTTAGTTAAAGAAAGCGCTAAAGTAAATTTATACTTGATTTTAGACAAAGTTGATTTTACTAATTCTAATTTAAATAAAATTATGTTGGTTGCTGAGTACTTTGATTTTTCTGAGATTCCTTTAAGTGAGTTTACAGAAATTATCAAAAAAGAAATTAAAGAACCTGCTAAATTTGCAAATTTAGTTGAAAGTCTAAAAACTATTTTTTTAACCGATTATGATTTGTTTTTATCTGAACTTAGCAAAGTTAATTTAGCAATTAGAGCTAATTTAACAGAAGACGAAATAATTCAGTCACTAAACTTAAAAACCGAAACTAAAGATGTTTTTACGTTAATTAAATTGATTTTAAATAAAGAAAAGAAGCAAGCGATTGCTTTGTTTAACGAGTTTGTCAATGTTGGAGTTTCTTTAACTCACTTAAATAAGTTAATATACTTAGCCTATTTAAACCTATACTTAGCAAAGCAAGCAAGTTCTTCGCCAAACCCAGTTGAAGCATTAAGTGCCTCTGCTTTTGTTACAAACACAAGAGCAGCCCTTATCTTAAAAGAAGCCAAAGTGTTTCCTGAAACTTACCTTGTAAATAAAATGCAGAAACTAGCAGACTTTGACTATTTATTTAAATACGACACTAGAAATATTCAAGATGTTTTTAATTTTTTTATTATGGAGGACTAAAAAATGGATTTAAAACACAAAAAAATACTATTGTTTGACTTAGAGACGACCGGCCTTGACTCTTTTAAAAACGAAATCATAGAGTTTGGTGCGATTTTGCTTGAAAAATTCGGCAAAGATTACAAAGAAGTTAAAAGAGTTGACCTTTTAATTCAAAACAAAGAACCGATCCCGGAAATTATTACCGAACTTACTCACATCACACAAGAAATGATAGACGAAAACGGAGTAACTAAAGCCGAGGCTTGCCGAGAAATTAAAGAACTACTTAAAGACGAGCCGATTTTAATTGGCTACAACGTGAACTTTGACCTGAATTTCTTGCACCGCTTTATTTGTCTATTTGAGCCAGACTACCGTCTTGAAAATGATGTTTTAGACGTAATTGCGCTTTATCGTGATTTTAATGGTTTTCCGTGGAAATTAAAGAATGCTATTGCTAAATACGGAGTAACTACTGAAAACACACACCGAGCGTGCGACGATATTTTGGCAACTTATGAAGTGATGCTGAAAATGTTTGAAGAACATGCAGAAAACGGAGTGTTGTTAACTCACTACATCAATA
>CALISC010000033.1 GCA_938041945.1 uncultured Acholeplasmataceae bacterium
ACACCACCCGCCATTAAGGCCAAAGTTGAGCCACAAACTGTTGCCATTGAAGACGAACCATTAGACTCAAGAATTTCTGAAACTAAACGCACAGTGTACGGAAACTCTTCTTCAGTAGGAAGCATTGGAAGAATAGCGCGACGTGCTAAAGTACCATGTCCGATTTCTCTGCGGCCAGGCGCTCCGTATCTACCAGTTTCGCCAACTGAGTAAGGTGGAAAGTTGTAATGTAGTGTAAATCTCTTGTCTTCTTCAAATCCAAGGTCATCTATAATTTGTTTGTCTTTTTCGCCTCCCAGAGTCAGAACCGCTAAAGCCTGAGTTTGGCCACGAGTAAACAGGGCAGAGCCATGTGTTCTTGGTAGAATGTCTAGTCTTGAAGAAAGCGGGCGGATTTCTTTGACTTTTCTTGAGTCAGGTCGGATTTTATCAACGGTGATAAGTTTTCTAAACTCAATTTTAACTAAGTCTTCGTATGCTAAAAATACTTCGTTGTCATAAAGTTTACGAGTATCTTCGTCTAGATTAAGGCTATCGTATTGTTTTGAATAAAGTTCAATAACTTCTGCTCTCAGTGTCTCTAGTGCTAAGTCACGTTCTTGTTTGTCGAAAACTAGAAGCGCTATTTTGATTTTTTTAGCGTAGTTTTTTTCAAGTTCGCCAACTAATTTAGGATTATATACAGTGATTTCAACTGGTTTTTTAGCCTCACCAATTTCGGCTTGGATTGATGAAATAAACGCACAAATTTTCTTAATTTCGGCGTGCGCAAATAAAATTGCTTCAACCATAGTCTCTTCACTTAACTCGTTTGCTCCGGCTTCTACCATGTTAATGGCATCTTTAGTACCGGCAACTGTTAAGTTTAAACTAGATTTCTCTAAATCAGCGATAGACGGATTGATTACAAACTGACCGTCAATCATACCAACGCAAACTCCTGCAATTGGTCCTTCAAAAGGCAGCGAAGATACAGACAAAGCAATAGACGAACCTAGCATTGCGGTTAGCGGTGCTGAGCAGGCTTCGTCAAAAGACATTACAGTATTAACTACTTGTACTTCGTCTTTATATCCTTCTTTAAAAAGTGGGCGAATAGGTCTGTCAATTAGTCTAGACATTAAAGTTTCGTATTCCGAACCTTTGCCTTCTCTTCTCATAAAGTTGCCAGGGATTTTACCACCAGCGTATTTTTTTTCTTGGTAAATTACCATTAATGGAAAGAAATCTTGTAGTGGATTTTCATTTGCTTTTGAACAAACTGTAGAAAGCACACAAGTGTCTCCATAATAAACTAAAGCAGAGGCTTGAGCTTGTTTGGCAACTTCGCCAATCTCTACTCTTAGGCTACGACCACCGATCGTAGTTGAAAAGACTTTTTTCATATTTTTCTCCTTGATTTAACTGCTTCATTATAACATTTTTAGCCGAAAATTAGGTAGGTTTTTCGCTTTTTTATAGGTTTTATAAATAAATTTGTGATTTTAGAGTTTTTGTAAAAACATGAATTGCTCGCTGTATCTAAAGACTGAATTTTTAGTTAAAAAATAGGTGTTTATGGTTTTAGTGGTTGCTATGTTTTTAACATAGCACAACTTGTTTTGAAAATAAGGCTCGGTAGCAGCGCTTTTAGGTTTGGCAAAAATATGGGTGGGTTTTAAGTCTTTGTGTTCGGATAAAAATAAGTTAAGTTTTGAGTGAGTTGTTGAGTTTAGGAAAACTAACGAAACGCTTTGGTGTTTTAGTTCTAAAACTGGGCCTCGGTTGGCAGAGTGCTCATAAGTTTTAGTTGTGTGTAGCAAATTTAATTCAAATTTACCAATATGAAAATTATTTGGCAAAAAATAGTAGTTGTCTTGCACAGTTTTAGGTAGTTTTGTGAAGTAAAATTTACTCGGTTTAACTTCATTTAAAGTAAATAACTCTTTTTCAAAATAAAATAAGTCCGTGTAAATTACTTCTGGTTCAAAGACAAATCCAAGTTCCTTAAATGTACTAAGAGTTTTACTTGCCGGATTTATGAGTGTGGCTTTAGCATTTGAAATTAAAATCATTGCTGTTGCATTGCTTTCTTGTACAGTTTTTAAATATGGTAAAGGTGTTAGTAAAAACCTTGTTTTAAACAAAACTAACGCTAAAAGAAAAATATATCTTTGTGGAGTGGCGAAAAAACGGAGAAGCAGGTAGTGTTTTAGACAATTCTGATTCTTTTAGTG
>CALISC010000034.1 GCA_938041945.1 uncultured Acholeplasmataceae bacterium
CCAAGTAGACTCTCTCAACGTGGCGGCCGCTGCGGCTGTCGCCTTTTGGGAACTCCGCAAACGAGAATGATGTAGGAAGTATCCTCCGATGCACCAACTGGACTATTTATAGATACTCTAAGTCATAAAAAAGAGTAACCTCACCACGAAAGAATGCTTGACAACCTCTTTGCGGCAAGAGAGCACCACATAATTTACCCAACAAAACAGAATAAAGAAACGTGGGAAACACAAGCATTCTTGAAAAAGACTATGAATTGCATGAAATTACTCCTTATAAGTCAGACATCTTTAAAGTATTTGAATTTCCATTTAGAGATATCAAAGTTGTAATAATCGGCCAAGACCCATATCCCGAAAAGGGAGTCGCAGACGGTCTTGCTTTTTCTGGAAATGGTAGTAAAATGCCTGCTTCTCTTAAGAATATTTATCAAGAAATTGAGTATGAGTACGGATGTAAAAATAATTCTCCTAAACTTAATTATTTAGCCCAACAAGGCGTTTTTCTCCTTAACACATATTTAACCACTAAGGTTGCTCAACCACTTTTTCACAAAAATATCGGCTGGGAAATTTTTACCAAAAAAGTAATTTCGTTCTTAAGTGAAAATAAGAAAAATCTAGTATTTATGTTGTTTGGTAATTTTGCAAAAAATATTTTTTCTGCTCTAGTTGACAAAACTAAGCATTTAGTATTAGAAACCACTCACCCAAGCCCACTATCTTTTTACAAAGGTTTTTTTCGCTCAAACATTTTTAAGGAAACAAATCAATATTTACAAAAACATAAATTAACTGAAATTAACTGGTGTCAACAATGCAGGAATTAAAAGAGTTTTTAGATGAATTAAACAGCAAAGGCTACTCTTTAAATTCAGAGATTGCCTATAAAAAAGACTTAGAAGATTTTTTGTTTTATCTGCAGGCTAATGAACTTGGTTTGACTTTTTCAGATGTTTCAAATGAACGAATTTTTAGATATTTTATTTCGCACCTTGCAGATATTGAAAAAACTCCTAAAACCATTGCAAGAAAAATTTCTGCTTTAAAGTCGCTTTACAGGTTCTTACACGAAACTGGCAAAATTAACACAAATTTAGCTAAAAACATCAAACCACCTAAAACTCCTAAAAAATTGCCAAGAACTTTAACAAACTCAGAAGTCAGTGCCTTGTTTTTAGCAATTGACCAAACTAAGCCACTTGGAGTTAGAAATTCAATTTTACTCAGATTACTTTTTGAAACAGGACTTCGCGTCTCTGAACTTATAAACATTTGTGTTCAAGATTTAGACTTTGCACAACTGCAAATCAAAATTACCGGCAAAGGAAATAAAGAACGTTTGATTTTTTTGTCAGAAGAACTGGCTAGCGATATTAAAACTTATTTAACTTACACCAGACCGGTTTTGCAAAACAAAGCAAAAATAGTTGAAACTAACCGAGTTTTTATTAACTACAAAGGTGGAGAACTAACTACCCGTGGTGTTAGAAAAATTCTAAATACTTTGGTTGAAAAAGCAGGTGAAACTTTTAATATTCACCCTCATTTGCTTAGACATACTTTTGCAACCACTATGTTAGAAAATGGCGCAGATATTAGAACTGTGCAAGAATTGCTTGGCCATAAAAACGTCAAAACTACCGAAATTTACACAGCAGTTTCCGATAAATTAGTTTTTGAACAATTTAAAAAAGCCAATCAAAGAAAGGATGAAACTATATGCGAAGATTTGAAATAGTCACTGAATTTAAAAACGCTAACATTACTTTGCCAGAAAGAGCAACCAAAGCATCTGCTGGCTATGACTTTGCTGCTGCCAAAGATACCTTAATTAAAGCAGGTGAAATTGCGAAAGTTCCAACCGGAATTAAGGCTTGTTTTCCTGAAACTGAGTTTTTAATGTTAGTAGCACGCTCTTCGCTTCCAATCAAAAAAACTTTAATGCTGCCAAATGGTGTTGGCATAATTGATGCGGATTATTTCGGAAATAGTTTAAACGAAGGCCACATTATGGTGCTACTTTATAATTTTGGAACTCAAGATGTCTTGCTTAAAAAAGGTGAAAAAATCGCCCAAGGCATCTTTATGAAGTTCGAAAAAACCAAAGAAAGCAACAATTTTAAGACAAGAATTGGTGGTTTTGGTTCATCTGGCAGTTAGTCTAAACCCTTTTTAAAACCCTTTATATAATATATAATTATAAGTGAGGTTCAAACCATGGAAATTAAGAAATTAGCCAATTTTATTGCTCCAGTTAAAGATTTTCCAAAACCTGGAATCGACTTTAAAGACATCACTCCTTTAATGCAAGACGGTGACGCTTTTGCGACCGCTATTGAAAAAATGTATGAGTTTGCCAAAGCAAATGGTGCAACTTTAATATGTGGGCCTGAGGCTAGAGGTTTTATTTTTGGCTGCCCTGTTGCCTATAAATTAAACATCGGTTTTGTGCCTGTCAGAAAACCAGGTAAACTACCAAGAAAAACTCTAGATATGGCCTATGAACTTGAATACGGCAGTAACACTTTATCTATTCACGCAGACGCAATTAAATCAGGCGACAAAGTTGTAATAGTAGACGATCTTTTGGCGACCGGTGGAACTGTTAAATGCACCATTGACATGGTTGAAAAATTAGGTGGCGAAGTTGTTGGATGCTGTTTTTTAATTGAACTAAAAGACTTAAAAGGACGAGAACTTCTTAAAAACTACAAAACTTTTACTTTACTTGAGTATTGATTTTGCTAATTTGATTTTTTTAAAATGATTGAAACTAAGTTCTCAGAACTTTATCAAAATTTAATTCAAACCATTGGAACTTATATCAAAAACCCTGTTAGTTTAGAGTTAATTGAAAGGGCTTTTTTAGTCGGCGAAAAATATCACGCAAATCAATTTAGAAAAAACGGGGATCCGTATTTTACACACCCTATCGCGGTTACTCAAGTTTTGGCAGAAATGCACGCAGGTCCTGAAACTTTGGCAGCAGGACTCCTACACGACACTTTGGAAGACACTGACTTGCCGAAAGCCGAGTTGACTGCTTTATTTGGCACAGAAATTAGTAATTTAGTGGAAGGCGTGACCAAAATCTCTAAAGTTGAGTTTAAAACCGACACCACTCAAGTTGAGTATCAACAAAAAATGCTAATTGCGATGGCCACAGACATCAGAGTAGTTATCATTAAAATCGCCGATCGTCTGCACAACATGCGCACCCTTAAATTCCAAAAACCAGACAGGCAAGCCGCAATTGCCAAAGAAACTCTAGATATCTACGCACCACTTGCGCACCGCCTTGGTATGTTTAGAATTAAGGCAGAACTTGAAGACATTTCTTTAAAATACACAGACAACGACACCTATAAATACATCTCTTCTCTGCTTAATAACACTAAAGACCAGCGAGAACGCGAAATTGAACAAATTATTTTGGCAACTAAAGAAGTACTTACTAAAAATACAGACATTAAATTTGAAATTAAGGGCCGCATTAAAAATATCTACAGTATTTACAAAAAATTAGTTATCTTAAAAAAAGACTTTGAAGATATCTATGACCTTTTGGCTGTCAGAATTATTGTGCCAACGGTTGCCGATTGCTATTCTGTGCTTGGTCTAATTCACGCTAATTTCACCCCAATTCCAAAACGTTTTAAAGACTACATCGCAATGCCTAAACCCAACTTATATCAGTCTCTGCACACCACCGTACTTTTTTCAATGGGGCAACTTTTTGAGGTTCAAATCAGAACTTTTGAAATGGATGAAGTTGCTGAACTCGGAATTGCGGCACACTGGGCTTACAAAGAAAACAAAGTTTACTCAAAAGAACGTGAGCAGTTTGAGCTGGCCGAAAAATTAAAATGGTATGCCGACCTTTTAAAAATTTCCAAAGACTCAGATGAAACCAAAAAAGAAGCCGCTGAGTTCGTGGAAAACATCAAACAAGATATTTTGAATGCCAATGTCTACGTTTTTACGCCTGACCGTAAGGTTATTGAACTGCCAAACGGTTCAACTCCGATAGACTTTGCCTACGCCATTCACACGCAAGTTGGCACTACTATGGTTGGAGCCACCATTAACAACAAAATGTCGCCAATTGACACTAAACTTAAAACCGGTGATATAGTTTCCATTAAAACCGCCAAAAACGCCATTCCTTCTATTGACTGGCTAAAAATTGCCAAATCTTCCAGGGCTCGCACTAAAATTAAAAACTTTTTAAATACCTATTACCGAGAAGAGTTGATTAAATCTGGCAAAGAAGAGTTAGAGCGGGAACTAATTAAGGCAAAAATTACTGATTTTGTCATAGATTTTGACTTTGTTGAAAAGCACTTTGAAAAACAAGGTTTTCAAAACTTGGAAGACTTTTACTTTGAAATTGGCAAAAACTTACTTTCTCCAAAAACCGTAATTTCTAAAATTGTAGGAACTGAGTTAACCAAAGAAGAAGCGCTTGAGGCGCAAATTAAAAAAGCCGCGCGTGGTCTTGAAGCCGCGTCTAGCACCGGTGTGATAGTAGATGGCTTAAATAAACCACAAGTTAAGTTAGCGCTTTGCTGCAATCCTGTTTATCTTGATGAAATTAAGGGCTATGTTTCTAAAAACTCAGGCATCATTGTACACCTAAAGGATTGTGTGAACTTAAAAACACTGGACCAAAACAGAGAAATTGCTGTATTTTGGGGTAAAACTCCCACCAGACGCTTTGCAACTTGGCTGCGCTTAAAAGTTCAGATGAGCGCTACTATGATGTCTGAAATTGTGTCGCTAATTAACTCAAACTCAACTTCAATTGCTGAGTTTCAAACCGCTCAAGTCAACTCTCTTACTCAAGTTTATAAAATCAAAATCGGTGTTAAAGATGCACACGAACTAAATCTGCTGATTTTGAATTTAAAGAAATTAAGCGGGGTCTTCCAAGTTGAAAGGTTTATCAAGTAATGCGAGCCTTGATTCAGCGAGTCAGCCAGGCAGAATGCCAAGTAGACAAAAAAACTATTTCTAAAATAAAAAGTGGACTTTTGGTGTTTGTTGGATTTAGTCAAACCGATAACTCAAAAAATGTTTTAAAAATGTGTGAAAAAATCAAGAAACTCCGTATTTTTGAAGATAAAGACGGCAAAACTAATTTAAGTTTAGCGGATGTTCACGGCGAGATTATGGTAATTTCTCAGTTTACTTTGTATGCAGATGCTGCTAACTCCAATCGTCCGTCTTTTGTCAATGCTTTGAATTTTAAAGACGCTAATTTACTTTACGCGGAAACCATTGAACTACTTAGCAAGGATTTTTTGACGGTTGCTGGTAGTTTTGGCGCTGACATGCAAATTACTTTGACAAACTCAGGTCCGTTTACTTTAATTTTAGAAAACTAGAAAGGATAAAATTATGAATAAACCTAAAGGAACTTATGATTTATTTGGAGAAAGCGCTAAACTGCATCAAGCAGTTTTAGCGGTCCTTAGAAAACACGCACAAAGCCTTGGATATGCGTATATAGAAACGCCGGTTTTTGAAGACTCAAAACTTTTTCACAGAGCAAATGAAACTGCTGACATGGTCAAAAAAGAAACTTATGACTTCGAGGACAAAGGAGGGCGTTCAATTACTTTGCGACCAGAGATGACCGCACCAGTCGCCAGAGCCTTGATTGAAAACAAATTATACGCAACTAAACAAACTAAGTATTACTATTTTGGAAAAGCTTATCGCTATGAGCGTCCACAAAAAGGACGTTTTCGTGAGTTTTTTCAGTTTGGAGTTGAAAACTTCACGCCAAAATCAGTAGTAGCAGACACCGAAATTTTTATTTTGCTTGCCCAAATTCTCAAAGACTTAAAAATTACTAACTACAAAATTCATTTAAACTGTTTGGGTGGAGATAAAACAAAAAAACTATACGCTGAATCTTTAAAAACTTATTTTAAACCACATTTAGACAAATTGTGCTCAGACTGTCAAACAAGACTAGATGAAAACACTCTGAGAATTCTGGACTGCAAAATATGCGCAAGTTCTGAGTTGACAGCCAATGCACCACGAGTTTACGATATTTTGCCAACAGAAGACAAGGTTTATTTTGACAAAATTGTAGATAACTTAAAAAAACTGGGTATACCTGCTTTAGTTAACCACAGGTTAGTTCGCGGAATTGACTACTACACTGGTCTAGTTTTTGAAGTTAAAGTTGATTTTGTAGACCTTGGAAACGCTGCTACGATTTGTGGGGGTGGCCGCTACGATAACTTGGTTGAAGAACTAGGTGGTCCGCAAACTGGGGCTCTTGGTTTTGCGTTTGGATTTGAAAGGCTAGCAGAAGTTGCTGCACTTTCTGATTTTTTACCAGATTCAAAAGGTCCAGATTTCTTTATTATAAATGCCTGCTTAGACCCATTTTATGCGCTAAACATCTTAAATACTTTAAAATCAAGTGGTTTTAGCGTGCAAATCAGTTATGAAAATAAAAAAATTTCGGCCCTTTTAAAACAGGCTTATTTAACTAATCCCGTATATATTTTGACAATCGGCGAACAAGAGCAGGATACTAAAACTGTGTTTTGCCAAAACGCTTTGACTAAAGAAAGTCTAATTTTTGATTTTGACAAACTAACTCAGTTTGCAAAGGAGCATATCAATGAAAGTAAAAACTAAACAAGTTAACGAAAAACTAATTGGCAAAGCCCTGAATTTAGCAGGATGGGTTGCTAAAAAACGTAATTTAGGTGGCTTAATTTTTATAGACCTTAGAGATAGATATGGTCTACTTCAACTAATTGTTAAACCAGAAAGCCCAATTTACGAACTGGCCGAATCTCTTAGAAATGAATACGTAATAGAAGTTTCCGGTATTTTAGCACTGCGTGAGTCTGAAAATAAAAACCTAGAAACTGGACGCTTTGAACTTGAAGTTAACACACTGAAAGTTTTGAGTGTTTCAAAAAACCCACCACTAATTGTTGCCGATAAAACCGATGCTCTTGAAGACGTTCGCCTAAAGTATCGTTATCTTGATTTGCGCAGACCTGTGCAAAAGTCTTTTATTTTAAAACGTGCAGAAATTGTACGTTCGGTCAGAAAGTCGCTAGAAGCGATGGATTTTGTGGAAATCGACACCCCAATTTTGGCAAAATCTACACCAGAAGGTGCTAGAGACTACTTAGTTCCAAGTAGACTATATCACGGTCAGTTTTTTGCGCTTCCTCAGTCTCCCCAAATTTATAAACAACTTTTGATGGTTGCAGGTTTTGAGAAATACTATCAAATCGCTAAGTGCTTTAGAGACGAAGACTTGAGAGCAGACCGTCAACCTGAGTTTACGCAAATTGACTTAGAGGCTTCTTTTGTTGACGAAAAACAAATTATGCAGATGGTTGAAAAAATGTTTAAAAAACTGTTTAAGGATGTGCTTGACTATGATTTACCGCGTAAATTCCCAATTTTGAAGTTCAAAGACGCCATTGCTAAATATGGATCTGATAAACCTGACTTAAGATATGACTTAGAAATTACAGACTTCGCTTGGCTAAAAGAGTCTGGTTCTAATTTTATTAACTCATTTAAATCAATTCGCGGTATTCGTTTTTCTGCAAACGAAAAGTTTACCCGCAAAGTTTTAGATGAACTTGGTGCTTTGGCTTTGAAAAACTCACTTACCAAAACTGCATTTTTAAAGGTAGCAGATGGCAAAATTTCGGGGTCTTTGGCCAAAGAACTGACTGAAAGCGAAGTTAAAAAACTTGCACTTCAGCCAAACGAAATAATTTTCCTTGGACTTGGAGAATACGAAAAAGTTTCTAAAGGACTTGGTGCTGTTCGCGTGCAGATTGCCAATATACTTGATTTAATTCAACCAAACGACTTTAAAGTACTTTGGGTAACTGACTTTCCTTTATTTGAAGTCAACCCAGAAACGAAAGCACTTGAGTCGATGCACCACGCTTTTACTCAGCCAAAAAACCCCGAAATGCTTTTAAAAAACCCCAAAAAATGTCTTGCTCGCCATTATGACTTAGTGCTAAATGGCTATGAACTGGGTTCTGGTTCAATTCGCGTTCATGACTCAAAACTGCAGGCCGAAATTTTTAAAACAATTGGTCTGTCAGATGAAGACATTAAACAAAAGTTTGGCTTTTTAATAGAGGCCTTTCAATATGGAACACCACCGCACGGAGGGATTGGACTTGGACTTGACAGGATTGTCATGATAATGTGTAACACTACTAACATCAAAGATATTGTTGCATTTCCAAAAACCCAGTCTGCCCGTGACCTGATGAACGACTCACCAAACTCAGTGTGGGACAGTCAACTTGCGGAACTAGGAATCAAGGTGGAGGATGAAAAGTAATGAAAAGAGAAAACTTCATTTCTTGGGATGAGTACTTTATGGGCATTGCCAAACTATCGGCAAAACGTTCAAAAGACCCCAACACTCAAGTAGGTGCGTGTATAGTCAACCAAGATAAGCGAATTGTTGGAATTGGCTACAATGGTTTTCCGCGTGGAATTTCTGACGACAACTTTCCATGGGAACGCTCAGGTTCATTTGAAAACACTAAATACCCCTATGTTGTACACGCTGAGATGAACGCAATTTTTAACTCAATTACCGCAGTTAAAGACTGCGTCGTTTACGTCAACTACTTTCCGTGTTCAGAATGCATGAAACATTTAGTGCAAGCCGGCATTAAAAAAGTAATTTACGAACAGATGTATATGCCAGACTCGCCACAAACTGCTGCTTCTAAAAAAATGGCAGAAGCAGTTGGGCTTGAAGTTCAACACTTTGTTTTAAATGAAGAAAAATAAAATATTTAAAAACTTAACTATTCCTTTAGTTTCAGCCCTGTTTTCACTGGCCGTTGTTGCATTTGACTTAATTTCAAAGGCTATAGCTGCAAGTAAACTTGCGCTTGGCGAAAGCAAAACTATCATTCCTTATTTACTTGAGTTTATGCACATTAAAAACAAGGGTGCGGCCTACGGTTCTTTTAGTCAAAGCCGTGTTTTTTTAGTTATAATCACGCTAGTTGGGTTGCTTATTTTGCTTGGTGTTCAGTCTTATTTTATCTATAAGAAAAATAAAGTAATGGCTGCCTTTATTTTGCCGATGCTAACTGGTGGAGCCTTAGGCAATGCTTTTGAACGTATTTTTTTGTCAGACGGAGTTACTGACTTTATAGTTTTTCCCTTTATTCAGGGTAAACTTGCTTTTAACTGTAATATTGCCGATATTTTTATCAGCATTGGCTTTGTTTCTTTAGTTGTATACTTAATTGCTTTTTCAATTAAAAAAGCAAAGGCTAGCCCAAATAAAAATTATAAGAAATTGACAATTGAGCAAAACAAAGAAAGTCAAAACAAAGACCTAGGTTATCTGCTAACCGGTAGTAATGTTGAAAATTCTGCTTTACTTGCCAAAATCAAAGAGACAAATCAAGCTGCTGAAGAACTTTTGAAAGACTTTGATCCGAAAGTCAAACACACTATTTTTATTGATTTGGATGGTACATTGCTAGAAAAGCGTTCAGATTACTCTGAGTTTACTAAAAAAACACTAAAACAAGTTGAAAAAAATGGACACACAGTGATTTTAGCCTCAGGTAGACCAAAAGTCGGAGTTGACTATATTTATAAAAACTTAGGACTTAAGTCAAAATATATTATTGCAGACAACGGCGCTACTTTGATTGATATGCATAACGGCAAAACTGTATTTAGAAACTACATCAAACTAGATTTATTTTTGAGTTTAGTTGAGACTAACTTAAAAATAATTGAAAGTTATTTATTTAACGTAGATAATTTATGCTATGTTTACAACTATGACGACCGTCTGGCTAGGTTTTCTTTCTTCGCTGGACAATCTAAAGTGGAAATTATTGAAATTACTAAAGAAAACCGCAGTAATTTACCTGATTTTCCTGGCGCTTTGGTGTTGCTTAAACCAGAAAAGTCCCAGGAATTTGAAGAAATGATTTCAAAAAAATTCCAAGGACTTGGTTTTAGATATTATTTTGACGTGTTTACTGAAAACGGAAATTTCCCGCTTTACGAAATTCACATTAAAGGTCAAAGTAAAGCAATTTCTATATTAGAATTGGCTAAACAAAAAGAAGTTTATCTAAATTACGCTATTGCTTTTGGTGATAATATTAACGATGTTGAAATGCTTGATTTAGTTAAATATGGCGTTGCTATGCGAAATAGTCGCGAAGTTTTATATCCGCACGCCAAGTTATTTACAAATCACACTAACAAAGAAGATGGTGTTGCTAAATGTTTAGCCGAAGTTTTTAAATTAACTTTAAAATAAGGAACTATTTTTTATGAAGGAAAATAAAATAAAAAAACTTACTCAAAACAAACTATATTTATATTTAAGTATTTTAGTTTTAATAGTTGCGATTTTAGCAATTATTCTAGGAACTATTTTTGGTGTGAGAAAACAAATTAGTCAAGCCAGTACAGTTATAGAAATTACTTTTCATACCAAACACGGTAAAGAAATTGCTAAAAAGAGGTTTAAGTTAGACAGAAAAATTGATGTAACTTTTTCAAATCAAGAACTTGAACTTGAAAAAGATGAGGAGTTTTTAGGCTGGTCTATTAAGCAAAATGACAATGCTTACATTTCTGAACTTAAAGCCAAAAAAGAATACACAAAACTATATCCTGTTTTTAAAAAGAATACACAAAATCAGTTAGTAAACTATAAAATTGTGCATTATCTTGAAAAGCAAGGCAAAGAAAGTGAGCTTTACAATACATACGAAAAAATAGTAGAAGTTAAGTCAAACCAAAAAGTTGAAGATGGCGCAAATTACTCAGACTATGCTGATTTAGACAAAAGTCTTTACGAAAAAGACACTCAGCACCCTGACAATAAGTTAACTGCTGAACTAAAGCACGGAAATAATGATGTTGAAGTTCGTCAATACTATAAATTAAAAGAAATTACAGTTAATTTTAAGAAAAGTGAAGGCATTTCTTCCTTAACTTTTGAAACCCTAAAAGTTAAAAAAACCAGAAGTATCAATTTGCCTAGCTACTCACTTAAAGATACTCACAACTTCATTGGTTGGGCTCAAACTCAAGACGGTACTGTACAATCTGAGTTTGTTGCACCTAAAGATATAGAAAGTCTAGAATTATACGCTAGAACTGAGTATCAAGACAGAGAAATCCTTTACACTATAAAAAAAGAGAACATAGATGGCACTTTTTCAGTAAAGAGTTTTGGTAAGACTGGTAAAATAGCGTCAACTCACATAGTTGAGTATGCTAACTCTGACTCATCAGTTTATCAAGAACCCGTGTTTAGTGTTAAAAAGCTTACAGTAAGCGCTGATGAAACGCAAAACAATGTTACTGTTACTATATTAAGAAAAGTTTACAAAATTACCTTTGAAGTTAAAAATCACGCAAGTTCTTTTGCTAAAAGAACTATCAGACATGGCGCTAAAATTGGTGAAATTGACGACAGTCATTTTAAGCAAAATAATCTAAGCATTGTAAAACTTGAATTAGATGGTATTGAAAAAACTAAAACAGAAATTGAAAACTTGGAAGTCACTAAAAATCATAATGTCACCCTTTATATTGGAAAACCTATTAAACTGTTTGGTAAATATCCACAAACTAAAGTTGAAAATCCTGCAGGAATTCAGTTTGAACGAGCAGAAGAAAGAGAACTTAATTTCAATTCTGCTGCTGTAAACTACACGCTTAAGTTTACTCGCCACTACTACAAAGATACTGATGGTGTCAGATATGAACTGTATAACGGTAGTTACTTCAAGTTTGAAGATGTAGAGTTTATAAAAATTCCTAAACAAAACACTTGGTTTACCAAAAAAATTATTGATTTTAGTCCTTTCAATATTTACGTGAAAAACCATGCTGATAATGCTAAACTAGAGAACTCTATTTTTAAAGCAATGATTGAAGAGATTGGTAAAATTCTTGGTGGTGAGGTTCTTATGCCAACTTATGATAGTGGTGATTTTGGTGTTAAACCTGCTTTAGATGCACGTTTTCAATCTCAGCTAAAAAAAGAGTCTACTGATTATGCTAAGGCTATTTTAGGCAATTCTGGCGGCCAGTACATTGGCAATTATCGTGGTGCTGACTTAAGTTCATTTGTAAAATCTGGTCATTCTATGCCTTTTTACAGCATTAGCAACCATCAGCACTGGTGGCTCGGTACTCAGTATTTAGATTCTAATCCACAAGCGCACTACATCGACTCCTACGGTGGACTAGACTGGTTCGACGTGTACTACGTATTCGGTGTAGTAGTTTGCATTAGGTAATTTTAAATGTTTTTAAAGAGGTAAATATGAAAAAA
>CALISC010000035.1 GCA_938041945.1 uncultured Acholeplasmataceae bacterium
AAGTGTCCAACTCATGAGAATTAGAGGTTTTATGAAAAACTAAATATATAAAGGATAATTTAGTTACATCTTTCTGTTGTTATTTCTTTTGTTGCTGCTTCATGAACATTTCTTTTTGGAAGTCCATAAACTCATATTTATTCATCTTTTGTATGTCTTCTTTAGAGTAATTCTTGTTATTTACAAATTTTCCATTTCTAAAAAATCAATCAATTTTATATGTCTAACTGTAGAAGTTGAAAAATCTACAATATCGTTAGTTATTAAAATTTTTTGCATACTATTATCTAAAGTATTAAAAACGCTCATTTCACGTTCATAAGCCTTTTTATCTGTAACTGAGTAGGCAACTTGTACTAAAAATTGTTTACCATCTTTACTTGCAAGAAAGTCAATTTCCTTTTTGTCAGCCTTAAATACTTTTAAGTTATATCCCATATATATAAGTTCGTTGTAGACAATATTTTCAAGGTTGTGGTCTAAATCAAAATGCCCATCTTCTGCTCTTAGTGAGTTAAAACAAACGTCTGAATTGTAAATTTTTTGAAAATAACTTAAATTTTGCTTTGTTTTAGTTGAATACTGCGGTATTTCGTCAATAATGTAGGCTTCTTTTAAATACTCAATAAATTTATAAACTGTGTTTGTCGAAAGTTCAGGAAAATCATTTTGCATATATTTGTGCACAGACCTTGCCGAAAAAACACGTGAATTACTGCAAAGTACGTAGTTAACAATTTTTTTAAAGGCAATTACCTTAGTAATTTTATATCTTTTTATTAAATCATTGATTACTATTGTGTTTTCCAGTTCAGTTAAGTATGTTTTTGTAGATTCTAGCGTTCGGTATAAAAATCTGCCGGGAAATCCACCCCACACCAAGTAATTTGCTATATCCACATCAATATTTTGAATTTTTTTAAGTTCTTTAATTTCTTTGTAAACAAAAGGTCTAATTCTAAACGAAACAAATCTGCCACTTAACAGCGTTATAAATTCACTTGATAAAAGTTTTGAGTTAGAACCCGTTACAAAAATAGAGCAGTTCTCTAGTCTCAAGTCTTTGACTGCAACTTGCCAGTTTTCGATTTCTTGAATTTCGTCAAAAAAACAATAACACTTACCTGGTTTTTTGTTTGCCATAACATAATTAACTAATTCAAAAGCAGTACTCGCTTTTGCAAAATCAGTTGTTTTTTCAAAATTCAAATAAATAATGTTATCTGTTTTTTTGCCAATTTCTGCAGTGATTGTTTGCAAAATAACAGACTTTCCACATCTTCTGACACCTGTTATGACTTTAATTAAGTCGCTGTAGTAAAATTCGCGAATTTGCTTTAAATACTTTTCTCTAATTATCATTTTACCCACCTATCTACAACAATATAATACAATAAATTTGTTAATATATCAAATATTGTATAGTATATTTATACAATTTAATCTAATATGACAATATTGTATAACTTAGCTATACATTTAATTAAACATTTTTGTCCAATCAATAAAAAAATTGAAACAAGCACTTGTTTCAATTTTAAATAAAGTCTTGATGGTGGAGGTAAGGAGATTTGAACTCCTGTCTTTAAAGTCTCAACATTAACCTTCTACATGCTTAGTTTGTTTTTATTTAAGTCAATTGTTGGCTAGACAAACAAACCAAAAACTAACTCTTAATTTTAATAATATCTAGCCCAAATTAAGAAATTTCTAGATATTCTGCTGAAGTTAATAAAACAAATTGCCAAAATAGCAGAAATTTAGACAACTGTTATACGCGATTCAAATTATGCGTATAAAAGAGTTTGTTGTGCTCTTGGCACAAATATAGGTTTTGCGTTTATAAAACCTCGGTGTTTTAACGTGCACAACCACGGCATGCTAGTTAATTTCAAACACGATAAATCGAATCCGAAATACCCCCATAACTTTAATTTAACACAGGCATTTAAAATTTTCAAATATTTTAGATAAAAAAGTCTAATTTTTATAAATTAAAATAATAATTTTCAGACATAG
>CALISC010000036.1 GCA_938041945.1 uncultured Acholeplasmataceae bacterium
TATCAATAATTAGGCAAATGCTCTCTTATGTATTTCAGGCGGAATCTTAGCTGATTTACAGCCTTTCCAGATTTTTTCGCGGACCTTTCCACAAATCAAGGACAACTTAAAGAAGTACTTGAGGCAAATAACTTCTACTTAGCCTACGAAAAAGTCATGCACAGACTAGACCGTTCTGATTTAACTGAAGGCGAAGTTATTGCTTTTTTGGGTAAAAAAGGTTTTTCCAAAAACTGTGCTCAGGCTGTGCTAACTGAACTGAAAAGCAAGAACTATGTTTCTAACGAAAGGTACACAGAACTTTTTATTAAGTTAAAATCCAGTAAATACTCAAACCGAATAATTGAGGCCAGACTTCTTGAAAAAGGAGTGGCCAGAAAAACTATCCAAGATGCTTTTTTAAAAATTCAGTACGACGAAGAGAAAACTTTAAGCAAGCAAATTGACAAAAAACTTACGCAAATCACTGGACCCTTTTTAACTTACAAATCCAAAACCATTGCTCACTTTATAAGAAAAGGGTTTTCAGCCGAACTAGTTGAACGCTTAGTTTTAACGAAAGCGCGCTTACTTAAGTACGACGAAAAAAAATCTTTAGAACAAGACTACCGCAAAGTTTTTGCTAAGTTTGCACTGCTTTGTTCAGATAGAAAAAATCTGCAAAAACAAACAGCACTAACTTTAATTAAAAAAGGATATTTAGCTGCCAACATCAAAATCGTTGAACAAAACTTAGCATCTGAGTTTTAGGTAAAGATAGCCGGTAGCGTAGCTCAGCGGATAGAGCACAAGTTTCCTAAACTTGGTGTCGAAGGTTCAATTCCTTTCGCTACCGCCATTTAAACTTATAAACTCAAATACAAAATTTATAAAAACCAAACAGGTACTCACATAAAAACAACTTTAGTTTTTTACAAGTACCTGTTTTTTATTTTGACGTCTTTTTGCTTACTAAAATTTCTTTAAAAAATACATCACTCTTGTTTAAAAAAATTAAAACTTTAGTGTAACAGTACTTAAAGTAAATAATTTTTTGAAAATACATAAACAGCCTTACTAAGCCATTTGTGTATATTTTAGATATGTCTTTTTTACTTTTGTATATCTAAAAGTTATATGCTAAAATACTTATGCGTGTTTGTGTTTGCACTCAAACACGAAAAAAAAGGAACTAAATGAAAAAAATTTTTGATTACCTTAATCCAGCCTTTTTTAATGTCCTGTCTTGTAAAAATAAACAAATTTATTTAGACTCACTTTTTATAATTTACGATGAATTTAAACACCTTGAAGGAACTTTCCAACTTGAACGCAGCGACATTGTCCACAGACTAATTCAGTATTTTGAAGACGAAGCAAGTGCTGTGTTTGCAGTTGATGAACTGCCAAGTGAATACACAGAAGAAGGCGAAAATTTAACCCCTAGAAAAAAAGCCAACATCACTTTAAATTACTTAGTTAAGTGTGGCTGGATCGGTGAAGAAGACATTGGCGACTATAAACGCGCGATCTCTTTTTTTCCTTACTCAATTTCAATTTTAGAGGCCATTGCTTCCTTTAAATTCCAAATTGACGACAAAGAAAACGACACCGAAAAAGATGTCGAAGATTTCGTGTTTGACGAAGATATATTTGCAGAAACCGAATACACCAGCGACATCTACACTATTTACACCTTGCTTAAAAACTTTGAAGTTGAACAAGGTCTGCCAACTATAAACGAGTGTTACGAAAGAACAACTCGTTTAGTTGATAAACTAAAAACTCTTGGCGCAAATATTTATAACTATTACTACAAGTTAGTCAACGCCAAGGAAGAAATTTCAGTAGACGAAGTGCTAGATCAGTTGTTGCATGACTATAAAAATAACTTCTTTGACAAGTCTTATTATTTACTAAAAACCACTGAGTCTATTCCTAAATACAAGGTCTATATTTTGAAATATTTAAGAGATATTTTAACCTCAGATCCGATTATGGAAAAGTTGGCCGATCAACTAGTTGAACTTAAAAAAAGACCTGAGTTTACCAAAGAGTTTGCTTTTCAGGTTTTAGAACACAGAATCCAGGCGATTCGCGACTACTTTACCTCACTTGAAAACTTAATTTCTGAAATTGACATTAGAAACGAACGCTATATTGGCGCAACTACCGCTAAGTTCTTGTATTTAACTAACCGCTCTGACGACATTGAAGGCATCTTTAACCGTGCTTTTGACTTAATTTTAAACGAACCTAACCGAGATATTGATACCACCAAAATCTTTAACTTAATTCAAGCCCGAAATTTAGACCACGAGTCTTTATATAAAGAAAGAGTCTTAAGAATGGAGGCTAAAGCCGCTGAGATGGAACTAGATGCTGAGTTTCCGTTTGAAAAATACGAACTAGTTCAAGCGTCAATGCTTAAGCAAACTGATTTTGGGATGACAGAAATCGATAAATACGTGCAATTCCACCTAGCGGGTCGTCCTGAAATGCAGGCTAAAACCTTACCACTTAGCACCGAAGTTGAATACGTTAAGTTAATTTTAATTTTTCTGTATTCCAACTCCAGTCAAGTTAATTTCCGAGTGGAACTGGGTGAAGAAAAGGTAGACATTAACGGAATTCGCTTCAAAGACTTTAAAATCTACAAAAAGAGGTAAAAAATGGCAGAAAAACTAACTAAAGCAAAAGAATTTATACAAGAATATGAAAAACTCAAAGAAGGCGAACGCCATGATATTACCAGAGTTGTCAATAAACTTCTCCAAGTTAACTTCATAACTTGTCAAAAAGCATCAGATAAAAACGACTATCTGTTTATTTTAGAAAACAAAGAAGTAATCAGTGCTTTGCTTGCCCTGCTTGACTTTTCTTTGGAAATCAAAAGAGAAGCCGAAACTCTTTATATTGTAAATACTTCTGGATATAACCGCTTAAGACTAAAGAAAAACGACACAGTAGTCTTGTTAATTTTAAGAATTCTTTTCCAAAGAGCACTTGAGACCGCAACAATCTCTCAAGACATTGAAATTGAGTTAAAGCAAGTGCACGATGAACTTGCCAGAATCGGGTTTTTAGACAAAAGAATTTCAAAAAAAGAACTAAGACCGACTCTGCAAACCTTTAAGTCATATAACTTAATTGACTTTAAAGACCCAGATTTGCCAGATAGTTCAACAATTCGCATCTACAAAAGCATTTTATACGTAATTAACATCCAAGAACTAAAGAACTTAACGATGGCTTTAGATGAACACACAGGTAATGTAAATGAAGAAGTTAACTAAAATTAAAATTATTAACTGGCACACCTTTCAAAACGTCACGCTAGACATTAAAGACAACATCCTTTTAAGTGGAGAAAATGGCTCTGGTAAGTCAACACTACTAGACGCCATGCAGTATGTTTTGGTGGGAGGTCGCCAAAACGCACACTTTAATATAGCGGCAACCCCTGAGGCTAAGCGTACGCTTGAAGGTTATATTCGTGGAAAACTTGGTGGTGAAAACAAGCAGTTTATCAGAGCGGGCGACGTAATTACCCATATCGCACTTGAGTTTTTTGACACCAGAGACGAAAAATACTCAATTATTGGGGTAGTCATTGACTTGCCACAAAGCTCTTCACTCAAAGAGCGTTTTTATCGCATTAAAAACACGCGAATTGACGAAAACATGTACATTGAAGACAAACGACCACGTAACTTTAAGTCAATGCGAGACTACTTAGACGGAGCCCAGATTAAATTTGAAGCGTTTGACACCAACAAACAATACAAAGAAGCACTTTCTGTGTTCCTTGGAATTGATGGATTAAAATACAGCAAACTGCTACCCAAGGCCCTTGCTTTCAAGCCAATTGACCTGCAGAGTTTTATTTTTGAGTTTTTGCTTGATAACACTCAGGTTAACATTTCCTCACTTAAAAACAATGTCGCTGAACTTAAAAAAATAGAAGCAGAAATTAAGAAAGACCGCGAAAAAATAGAGGCTCTTGAAAAAATTCGCGTCTCTTCTGCCGAAATTAAGGCCGAAAAAGACGAAATTGCTGCCAACGACATTACTAAAAAAATCACTGAACTTAACTCAAAAGAAGCAATTATTAAGCAATGTAGTTTAGAAAAACAACAAAATACAGCGCAGCTTTCAGAAATTTTGGACCAAATTACTGAAATTAAGACCCAAATTCTGGCAAAAGAAGAGACAATTAAGAACTTAGACCGCGCTCGTGGGTCTAACTCACTTGCACAAACTTTAGACGGAATTTCTCGAGAAATTCAGCGTACTAACACGCAAATTGAAGCCGAGAAAATTAAAGCCAAAGACTTAGAAAACTCACTAATTCAAGAACTTGCGACCACTCAAGAACTGGCAAAACGCATTAAAACTAACGAAATTTTAAAGAATTTCGCCAAAATGCACAGCCAAACTGCCTTTAAAGACATTGCTAAAGTCAAAGAAAACCTAGAGGCTATTGCTGAGTTTAGAGAACTGCTTATAGAAGGTGCAAATGCTCGTATTTATAAATTAAACGAGCAGTCTGAAGCAATTCGCAAAGAAATTGCTTTACTTAAAGAAGAACACTACAATCTTGAGCGAAACATCAAGATGTATCCGCCGCAAACTACAGCCTTAGTTGAAAAAATTAACGAAAAACTCAGCCAAAAATATCGCCGTGAGTTTAATTTCCGTCCACTTTGTGACTTAATTGAAGTCAACGACGAAACTTGGCGAAATGTCGCTGAGGGTTATATTGGCAGAAACAAGTTCAACATAATTGTTGACCCTGAGTATTTTGATGATGCTCTGGAAGTCTACAACGAAGTTAGAACCACTTTAAATATTTTTGGAGTTGGTTTGGTAAACACCGGCAAAATCCCGCAAACCCAAACTGACAACGACTCTTTGGCAGGCAAAATCGACACTAGTCATACTTATGCCCGTGCTTACATTAACATGCTTTACAACAACGTAATTTGTGTGGCAACTCCGCGTGAACTTAAGAACTTCAGTCGCTCAGTTGAGCCACTTGGAATGACTTACTCAAACTATACAGCCTCTCAACTTAACCCTCAATCTTGGGCCAGAAAACAAATCGGAATTACTGGAAACACTAAACAAAAAGAAATAATTTTGAGAGAAATTGAACAAAAAACGCAAAATCTAGCGGTAATTTCTAAAGAAATTGGCGAAACTACCTACACTCGCCAACTTGCCGAACGCCTAGCGGCTGCCCGAATTATTCAAGAAAACCGTTTTGCAGCAAGCGATAACATCAAGATTTTTACCGGTAAAATCCAAGAACTGCAAACTCAAAAAGAAAATCTGGCAAAAGGTACAGATATCAAAGAAATTGAGGCCCAAATTGACAAAGCAGAAAGTGAACGTAGTCAAATTTCGGCTCAACACGAAGAGTTAATTACTCGCCGTGGTAGAATTGAGCAAGTTCTGCAAGACATTGAAGTTCGTCGCAATCAAACCGAAGAAACTCAAGCAGTTTATAAACAAGAACTGGAAGAACTTAAGATTAACAACCCAGAATTGCTTAGCGCTGCCAACACTAAATACAGCGCGCTGCTTAAACGACACGAAGATCCAACTAAAATCATTGAAGTTCTGGAAAGCAGTCAAACTAAACTCGCAAACTCAGTTTCAAGACAAAGCGTAATGGTTTTAAAATTGATGTCTGATTATTGTTTGAGATACAGTTTTTCAAAAGAACCGTTAATTGAAAACTTAACTGCTTTTGAGGCTGAGCAAAACGAAATTAAGAACCATAACTTAATTGTCTATGAACAAAAAGCCAAGGAACTAAGAGACTCAGCAGAAACTACATTTAAAGAAGAGTTTGTCAATAAACTAGCCTCTTCGATTGAGCAGGCTAAACAACAAATTGACGACCTAAACGTTGCTCTTCAAGGCAAACGCTTTGGTAAAGATACCTATAAACTAATTTACAAAGCCGCTGAAGACCCAGACTTTGAGCGATACTATAACCTACTTACTCGCAACCACGAATTAAACAACACGCTATTTCAAGACAACTTAAACAAAACTCAAACCACAATTTTAGATGACTTATTTAGACAAATTTCGTCAACTGACCCTGCGATGGAAAAAACCGCAGCAAGGCTACTTGACTACCGTAACTACATGAAATATGACATTGAAATTACTTCTGAAGACAACGTAGTTTCGCTATTTTCAAAAGTTTCTCGCGAAAAATCAGGTGGAGAGACTCAAGTTCCTTTCTATATCGTAATTGCGGCTTCCTTCCAACAATTGCTTTCAAGAAATAGAGGTGCAGGTTCAGGCTGTCTTGTGCTATTTGACGAGGCTTTCAATAATATGGACGAATCTAGAATTAGCGCGATGATGACTTTCTACAACTCATTGGCTATTCAGTTGTTTATTGCAGTTCCGCCTCAACGTGTGGCTAACATCATTCAATACGTTACAACTTCGCTAACTGTTGTTAAACACAAAGAACTTTCTTTTGTTAAAGAGTTTCAAAAAGAACCACTAATTAAAACAATTACAGAAACTCCTGAGGCTGAGCAAAGCACAGAAGAAAGTCCTGAAAACCCAAATCTTAACTAAGTTCTATTGCTAACTTAATCTTGAAATCCAGTAGAGACTCTCTACTGGATTTTTACTTATTTTAGAAACTAAACACACTTTTTTAAAGTAAAACTACTAAAATCAGGACAATAAGCATTGATTTTAAGATTTTTAAGGTTTGCTTATCTAAAAAAACTCACGTCAAACTATGGTAAAATACATTAACAGCAAAAATCATTTATCATTGTTTTTAAGGAAAAACACAAAGATAAATAAATTTAAAAAATCAATTATACACGAGGTGCACTATTACTAATATTAAAATTTTTGGACTTGGTGGATTTGGAGAAATTGGTAAAAACTTTTTTTGTCTACAAGTCAATCGTTCTATCTTTATTTTAGACGCAGGTTTAAAATATCCAACTCAACAACAGTTTGGAATCGACTCAATTATCGCCGATTACTCAACCTTGCTTCCACATAAAGATCAAATTCAGGCTATATTTTTGTCGTCTTTTAAAGACGAAAATATTGGGGCTTTGCCTTTTTTACTGAAACAAATCAAGGTGCCAGTTTACGCAACTGAGTTAACAATTCACCAAATTAAACAAGTTTTAGAGGATACTCCTGACCTAGATGCCACAGAAATTGAGTTTAGAGAAATTAAAAAAGGCACTAAAGCCTCTTTTAAAGACTGTACTTTTTCCTTTTACTTCACAAGTTCAGCGCTACCTGAAAGCGTGGGTATAATTGCTCAAACCGAACTTGGTAAAATCATTTACACAGGTTCTTTTTCTTTAAATAAGACTCCGCATCCCCTTTATCAAACTGAGTTTTCAGCCTTAATGGAAGCAGCCTTAGCCAAAGACACCCTTGCTTTACTTCCGGATTGTTCAGGCGTTTCTCAGTTTACCACTTCATACACTCAAGACAAATACCAGGCGTTTTTAACCACAGTTTTTAAAAACACTGAAGGCAGATTGTTTTTCGCTGTTGCAGATACTGACATTAAGCGTATCCAAGAAATCATTACCTGGGCTGAGCGTTTAGATAGAAAAATTTGCTTCTCTAGTCGTAAATCTTTTATGAAACTGCTTCCTTTAATTAAAAAAGGCTACTTATCGCTCGACTTAAAGTCTTTAGTTTCACAAAAACACGTTTATGAAAACGGGATACAAAATGTTGTGATGATAATCACCGGTAACTTAAATACTCCGCTGATTAAACTGCAAAGCATCGCAAAGTCTAAAAACCCTCGACAAACTCTTTTAAAGACAGATGCGGTTTGTATTTTAATGAAACCAATTCCAGGGGTTGAGACAATGTTTGCAGCAACTTTGGACGAACTTTTTAAAACAGAATGCAAAACTTACTATAAACCTAATTTAATTGTCCACGACCTGGCTTCTAGTACCGACATTTCTTTTATGCTTTCACTTTTAAATCCGCGCTATATAATTCCTTTGCGTGGCGAATACAGTCAACAGGTTAAACTTAAAGAAACTTTAATAACATTTGGATTTAGTGAAAAAAATATCTTGATTATGGAAAACGGAGACATTGCTCACTTTAACAAAAAATCTGGATTTGTTTCCAAAAAAGAGTTGCCGGCAGCAGATAAACTAATAGACGAGGTGCCAATTGACGAAAACAACGATATCATCGTCAAAGAGCGTGCATACTTAGCCGAAGACGGGATTTTTATCTTAGCCTTTAGATACTCATTTCAAGACCGAAAAGTTCACGGTGAGTTTAATATATTTTCAAAAGGTTTTTCTCGCGACAACGACTTTATTTCAGAAATCACTGAAAGCGCTAAGACTTTTTTAGCAAATTTTCACGAAAAACTAGGTGAACGTGGTCTGCAACTAAATGATTTAAAGAAACAACTTCGCCAACACATCGCTAACTTTATTTACACCAAAAAACGTAAAAACCCAATAGTTAACGCGATAATTTCAGTAATTCGCTAACTAGCGTTTTTGTGGTAAAAAACGCACAAATGTGTTAACATTAATTGTTATTACCACATAGAAAAAGTCTTTAAAATATGCAAATTTGCATTACTTTTATAGTGAGTCTTTTAAGGAGGAAAATATGTACGCTATATTTGCTGTAGGTGGCAAACAATTTAAAGCCGAAAAAGGACAAAAATTGTTTTTAGAAAAACTTGAACAAGCAGTTGATGAAACTGTTGAGTTTAAAGAAGTACTACTAGTTTCTGGCGATAAAGTTAAAGTTGGTGCACCTTATGTTAAGGGCGCTAAAGTTGTCGCTAAAGTGCTTCGCCACGGTAAACAAAAGAAAGTCATCGTTTTTAAATATAAAGATAAAAACAACGACAAAGTTAAAAAAGGTCACAGACAACCATATACAGAAGTTTTGGTTGAAGACGTTATTGTTGCATAAACGCAACTAATTACTTGATTAAGTTTAAAGTAGATGAATTAACGCAGAAACTTACCGCCAAAGGCCACGCAGACGCAGGTCCTTATGGCCAAGATATAGTTTGTGCAGGCGTTTCTGTTTTATTTCAATCTCACATCAATTTACTGGAGTTTCTAAAAGAAACTAAAAACATTGAGTATAAATTAACAGATGCCGAATTTAGTTTTAAAATCCTTAAGTCTACTAATACAACCGAGGCTGTTTTTAAAAACTTAGTTTATACTCTCAAGGATATGGCAAGACAATATCCTGAAAACATCAAGGAGGAATAAAAATGCTATTACTCATAAATTTACAGTTATTTGCATCTAAAAAAGGTGTCGGTTCTACTAAAAACGGACGCGATTCCATTTCTAAACGCTTAGGTGCTAAGTTATCAGATGGTCAATATTGCACAGCAGGCTCAATTATCTACCGTCAACGCGGTACAAAAGTGCATCCTGGTAACAATGTCGGAAAAGGCGGCGACGATACACTGTTTGCCTTAATTTCTGGAATTGTGAAATTTGAACGCATCAGCAGAACTAAAAAACAAGTTTCTGTCTACGCTAAATAACCAAGGTAACTAACTTAGTTACCTTTTTTAATATTAAAGGAAAAAAAGTATGTTAGTAGATGAAGTTAAAGTAGTTTTTAAAGCAGGACAAGGCGGAAACGGAAAGGTTGCCTTTAGACGAGAGAAGTACGTTGAGTTTGGCGGTCCTGCTGGTGGAAATGGTGGAAACGGAGGTTCCGTTGCAATCATTGGCGACAGCGCACTGAATAACCTGCTTTGGTTTAAAAACAATAATTTAATTAAAGCGCAAAACGGCCAAAACGGCGCTGAGAAGTCTTGTAACGGTAAAAACGGAGAAAACACTGTGGTAAGAGTACCACTTGGCACTCAAGTCTGGGTAGACGGTCAGTTGATTTTTGAAGTATTGGCCGAAAAAGATGAGTTTATTGTGGCACATGGTGGCCGTGGTGGTAGAGGCAACAAATCCTTTAAGTCTAACCGCAATCAAGCACCAGACTACGCCGAAAACGGCCTGCCTGGCGAAGAAGTTTCGGCAAAACTTATTTTAAAGTATATCGCAGACATCGGTCTAGTAGGTTTTCCGAATGTCGGAAAGTCTTCAACCTTGGCCTTGATTTCCAGGGCTAACCCGAAAATCGCAGATTACGAGTTTACTACGCTAATTCCTAACCTAGGTGTGGTTTCGACTAAAGAAAAAGACTTTGTGGTGTGCGATATTCCGGGAATTATTGAAAACGCACATCTTGGCGAAGGACTGGGCTTTACTTTTCTTCGCCATATTGAACGTTGCAAGGTACTTGCCCATGTTTTGGATTTAAAAAAGGACCCGAAAGTGGCTTACACACAAATTAAGGCAGAACTCAAGAAATACTCAAAACAACTAGTTAAGAAAAAAGAGTTAATTATTTTAAACAAAGCAGACTTAGTAGATCAGGCAACGATTGACGCAGCACTAAAATGTTTTAAAAACAAACCAAAAGTTGTAATTTCTACGAAAAACTACTTAGATTCAAACAAAGTTATTGCCAAAATGGACTTAGTTTTATCTAGAGTAAAATCACTTGCTGAACCTGTATACACGCAAACTCAAATTGACTCAAAACCAAAAATTGACAAAACTCAAAACAATTTATTTACAGTCAAAAGAGAAGAAAATTGTTTTGTAATTGAAGGTAAAATGATTTTTGACCTTTTTTATAAGGTTGATTTTAACAACGACTCTTCAGTTAAACGCTTTGCCTATCAACTAAGGTCACTTGGAGTTGACGAGGCTCTGTTTGAACACGGCGCTAAAAACGGCGATGTTGTTCGCATAAAAGATTTTTACTTTGACTTTATAGTCTAAAAACTAACCCACAGTGTTTACTGTGGGTTAGTTTATTTCATAACGCACTAAGAGAGGCAAAAATCCAAAATTAAACATACTACCACTAATTTTTTTAAATCACATATGGTATAAAAACAATCTAAATACTTAAAAATCAAAATTAGTTATTTCTAGTAAAATAACTAAATAGCCTTAGTAAGCGATTTTAATTGTTTAAAATCGTTT
>CALISC010000037.1 GCA_938041945.1 uncultured Acholeplasmataceae bacterium
AACCCAGACTGCCACTGTCGTAGATGAAGCGCGCGCTCGGGTTAGAGTCAGGATACTGAGTACCAAGCCACCAGCGCTGATGGTAGCCGCTGTAGTAATAAGGCCAATCCACGCCATATTCACCAAAAGAATCTAAGGCAATGCCGCGATAATTGCTAATATATTGTCCGCTGTAATTACCTAAAACTGCTTTAGCGTAGTCAGTAGATTCTTTTTTTAACTGGCTGTACATAGCAGCGTCTAAGGCAGGTTTCATTTGGAAATCACCACTATCATAAGTAGGCATGTGTACTTCGCCACGTAAAACCATTTTGATATCTTCAACCATTGCTTTAAAAATAGAGCGTTCTGGTTTAGCGTTACCACTAAAGTCTGAGTAATAAAGATTAAATGGTGAAAAGTCTATAATTTTTTCGGTAAACCAAGTATTTTGTTTTGGAATTTTGACAAAAACAACAGGTTCAATTTTGAAGTACTCGCCGTTGTATTTATCGTATTTAATGCCTTTTGAGTCTTCCCAATAAGAACGAGTAAACTGCATAGTGTAGTCTTTATTTTTGGAATTAAATCTGAGTTCATGAACTTTGTCTTCAATTTTATGAATTCCAACAGGGTTATTTACTCTAGTCTGCGGATACATACCGAATTTTTTAGTAGGTCTGCCGATGTAAACAGTTACTTTATGTGCCTTTTGAACTACGAAGTTTTCAATTTCTTCTTTAGTTTTTTCTTTGCCATCTAACTCAGCTTTACGAATAAATAGACCTTGTTGGGCAAACTGACTTTCGTCAATTGCACCAATTTTGGCACCATGCTTAATTGTTTTTGTGGCAATAGAACCAGAAAATTGTTTAACTTCAAAAGTAACTTGGTAGGTTTTTCGCATTAATGTTACTACTACTTTATTTTGATTATTATCTGCATTTACCACTAGACTAGACGTACTATAAGTAGGGTTTTGGTAAACCGAACTGTCTGGGTTTGCGTAACTTACTGTGTGAGCAGAAGCAATTTTGCCAGTCTTTTTCTCTTGGCTTTCATCAAAGCCACCATCTGCTTTTTCTTTGCGAATAGTATAAGTAATATCTCTGTCTTGATATTCAGTTTTTGCATAAATCTCTAAACTACTTGTGTTTTTCTCAACAACAAACTCGTTTTGAATTTGTCCGTTTTCGCTCAGAGCCCAGCCAATGAAGTTATGTGTACCCACTAAAGTGTAAGTAGGTAATTCAACACTTCTGGTTTTCTTAACTTTACGTGTTTCTGGATTTAAAGTAGCAATACCTGCGGTTTTCTTAAACTTAACTTCAACTTCTTTTAATTTATAGTACTGACAAACTTCAACTGAGTTATTACCAGCGGTAAGTTTTGCGTTTGGTTTATTTTCAGGATGCGTTGTGTGTTTTTCATAAAGTTGATTGTCTAGTTGACTATATTCTTGATAAACTGCTCCGTCTTCTACTTTTTGATCAGTTTTGATTTCTTCAATTCTGTCATACTGTCCGTTAAGAGCAGCATCTTTACCTGTTTTTTCAAGGTAATGCACAACTTTATAAGTAACTTTTTCTATAATTTCTTTAAAGTAGGCAACTAAAGAAACATTGCCTAAAACTGGTTTTGAAAAATCATAAGGCTGTTGTTCTGAGTAAACTCCGTTCATACTAGACTCAAGTTGCCAGTGTTTAAATACGTAAGTTCTTCTATTTTTAGAAATTGTTGGGTTATTTGTAGGTTCTTTTGCTTTACCTTCAAACTTAACTTTTTGAGTGTTTGGAATATTTTTAATTTCACCTGTAAACTGGTTTTTGTAGTTAACATTGAAAGTCACGTCAAACTCACGGCGAACATAGGTAATTGTAAACTCAGTTGAACCGTCTGCTTTAATAATTTCTGCGCTTGGCGGCAACTGCATCTCAAACCCGTTTTCTTGGTAGTCGTGATATTTATCTGCGTTAGTTAACTGAACTGAAGAATTGGTTAAAGCGTTTTTAGTAACAGTTTTAATTTGGTCTTCAATTTCTCCCTGAATTCCTTTAAAGACGTGCTTAATTGTATAAGTGGTTTCTGCTGGCGCAAACACCGCGTATACTTCTTTTAAGTTGCGTGCATAATAAATAGTTTCAGCGATTCCGTTGTTGGTCTTTGACCAACCAACAAAATGCCAACCTTTTTTAACACCCTGCATTGGTGTGTAGTTAAACACATCGCCAACCTTGCCGGTCTGTACTTCCCACTGACTTGCGTCTGCTTTATCTGAGTCGTGTGCGGCTACTTTTGGCGTAACGTCTACTAAAACATCTTTTTCTGCAAACACAGGTTTTAAAGTAATATTTTTGTTATAAGCAATTCCTTCTTGGAAGGTTTGGCCAGAAGTAGTTTCTATCAATTTTTCAAACACATAGTCTTTATTGCCAGTTGACGCTTTCTTAACTGTCTTCATTTTAGCAATTAAGTCAGCCGGTAGAATTTGTGAGTATTTTAAAACGATTTCTTGTTTTAATTCATTCGCAACTGATGAACTAAGCAACCCACTTCTGTCAAAGTTAACTGTGTAAGTTTTGGCTTTAAAGTAAACAGTAATGTAGTGCTTGTCCAAAGAAGCGGTAGCAGTTACTTCTAAAATTGAGTTTGCAACATCATAATTAGTTTCGTGGTTAGGATGTGGGTTGTTTGCCAAAAACTGAGTTAAAGCAGCACTAATGTCTGCATCTGTTATTTTGGCGGTTTCACCAATTTTTCTTGGTTTAGTGATTTGTTGCTCAACTGACTGATCATTGGCTTCATTGATCTTTTCCCAAACCATTTTTAGATAAATTGGGCGAGTAGATACAGAATCTTGCCAAATGGCTTTTAGTTTAAGGTTTTTGACAACCTTGTGGTTTTCAGAAAAATCTATCATTTGGCCAGTTTCTTCATCTTGCCAACCCGCAAAAGTATAAGTTTTTTGGTGGGTTGGATCAATTTTTTCAGGATGATCAACATCTCTTAAAGTTTCTTCAAACTTGTAAGTCTCTTGAGTCTCTGCCGCTCCGTTTAGCACACCTGAGTTGTAGTTATAGTCAACTGTGTAAGTTTTGCGTACATACTCTAAAGTAAAAGTAGTTTGACCGTTTGCGAGAATTGTTTGAGTTTGACTTTGTGGTTTGATTTCAAAGCCAACTTTAGCGATAGCGTTGGCCTGAGTTACGGTTACTGAAGTTCCAACTTGTGCATTTTTTTCTTCAATTTCAACAATATCTTGAATTGAGCCAAAACCTTTGTAAATATGTTTAATTGTATATTTAACGGTTTGTACGTTTTCTTCAAAATAGGCAACTAAGGTAGTTGGTTTTGTGATTTTGGTGGTTGCAAAATCAAACTCTTGAACTTCCTTGTAGACATTGTCCATTGCATCTTTTAACTGCCAATGTTTAAATGTATAGGTGTGACTTGACTTAGTTAAAGAAGGGTTGTAATCAGGTTTTTTAACCTTACCTTCATAAGGCACATTTTGTGCGGCTTCTGCAGATGCTAAAGCCCCTGCAAAGTGGTTGCCGTTGTAGTTAACTTCAAAGTTAACTTTGTATTTCTTTCGGGCATATCTGATTTCAAAAACAGTAGAGCCGTTGGCTGCTACAGTTTTGGTTTCAGTGAAATCCGCAACTTCAAAGTGCTCATCATAATTCTTGTTTCTGTTTTCTTGAGAAACAGTGATTGACTTGCCAACTTGTTCTGTGAACTTCTTTTCTTCAACTCGCTCGTCAATTTGGCCAGAAATTCCTTGGAAAATATGCTTAACTGTGTAAGTTGCAACATCCTTTTTCTCTTCAAAGTAAGCAACCAAAGTTAAATTTTTAGTGATTTTGGTGTTAGTGAAATCAAATTCACTAACTTCCTTGTAAACATTGCCCATTTCGTCTTTAAGTTGCCAGTGTTTAAATACGTAAGTATATCCTGCTTTGGTAATAGTTGGGTTTGCAGGTTTAGTTAACTTACCTCCATGTACTACAGTTTGCTCAGGAGTAGCAGTTGTGTCTACATCTTCAAAGTGATTACCGTTGTAGTTGACTTCAAAGTTAATGGTGTAGCGGTTTCTTGTATATCTTAGTTCAAATACAGTAGTTCCGTCTTTGTTGATTTTCTTCTTTAAAACGGTACCATTTGCTAAGGCAAAGCCAGTTGGTGCATTGGTTTGAGTTGGGGACAACTCAACTTCAGTTCCCGGAGTTTGGCCTTCAACAACTTCTTCTTTGGTTTTGTCTTCAATAAAGTTACCAGCTTGTTCTACAGATTCAAAATATCTCTTGATTGTGTATTTAGTTTTAAGTGGGGCTCTTTTTCGCATTACTGCCTCAAGAGTAATATCTTGAGTAATTGGCGTATTAAAATCATATTTAGTTCTAGCACCAGTTATAGGGTCTACTAAATTCCAGTAATCTAGTTCTTCAAGATTTCCGTGTTCATCTAGTCTAGAAACCAAAGAAGGTGTTAAGTAGTTAATTTCTAGTTTTTGACCGTGTACTCGTCTAGTTGGAAATAACTGGTTAGCATCGCTTGGTGTAATAAAGTTTATATTGTGATACTGCACCGGTTTTTCGGGTTGCGGTTGGTTTTGCTTAATTGATTTCAAATAAAGTACAGTGTGAGTGGTTGCTAGTTCTTGAGTGAAGTCTACTTTTTCGGTTAGCGCGCTGTCTTTATACCAACCAGCGTAAGCGTATCCTTCTTTTTGATAAATATACTCTTTTAGTGGGCTTCCTTTTTTAACAATATCAAAGTAAACTCGCTGAGCGCCGTCAAAATAAGAAACTGCGACCAGTCCTTGCTTGTCTAGTTCTGGACCTATTTTGTCGGTATCTGTGGTAATGTCGTATCTCGCAATTAGTCTAAGTTCAGACGTTACCCAATTTGGAGTTTGTACTTCTTGACCTGGCGCTAAGTCTATGCGTTTGCCATTAAGGTCAAAATAATACCATCCTAGAAACTTAGAAATATAAAAAGGAGCTGTATTGAACTTAATATCTATGCCTTGTTTTGCGGGGTCATAAGTAGTGAATTTACCTGCAGTTTTATCTATGTAGTCAATAATTTGAGTTTTTTGAGTTTGATTTTTAAAAATTCCTTTTAACAGAAAATCATAAACTAAAGAAATGTGCGTGCTGTTGTCTACAATAAACGCACGACCACGAGCATTTTCTTTTGTAAACACATCTGCTCTGCCTACAGGCTGTCCGTCTGCTATACCTTCCTTGTTAAACGGAACAAAACTTTTAATCTTGTAAAGTTCTTCGTAAATATGTTTATATTCGGTTTGCAATTTTGAATACGGAAAGGTTACTGGTTTGCGTGGTGCTTCGCCTGTATATGGTTCTGCAAAAAACACACGAAGAAAGTTAGAGTAGTCAATAATGACATCGTATTCTTTTTTGATTCCTATCCAGTTTTTAGTGTAGATAGTAAGAACTTCAGAATCGTATTGGCGGTCTGTAAAGTCTATAGCCATATATTTGCTTGATTTTGCTTTGATGTCAGTAATTCTGCCCATTCTGCTAGTTTCAAACCATTCTTGTTTTACAGAAATATAGGTAGATTTAGTAACATCAACAGTTTCTGGCACCACAAAACGTAGTTTATTTCTGCCAGCCTTAACTAAATATCGTTGAGAAAAACCGCTTGTCTTAGAAAAATAAACTGTTGGGTGCATAAATAAAAGTATTATAAATATAGTGATTAAAATTAATAAAAGCATTAATATTGATGAAATTAAATAACCTTGTTTTTTACTAATATGCATATATGAACACTCCTTTTGAAAATTAGGTTGCGCAGTTTTTTTACTGCCAAACTTTAATCAACTAATATTATAATTAGAGCGTTTAACTGCATAAATTTGCTGTCTGAGCGATATACTACTTTTTTACTTAAATCGCTTTGTAAGCGTATTTTAATTAAAAACATATTGATTAGTTTATTTAATAAAATAGTGTTTTGGGGTGTCAA
>CALISC010000038.1 GCA_938041945.1 uncultured Acholeplasmataceae bacterium
TTTTCAGATAGAAAATAAAAAGAAAAAATAAATTAAAGAATAATTCGGATTTACATCTCTTTTAAAATAGTAAATTCCGTTAATTGTAAAAGGACAAAAAATGACAAAACCAAAAAGAAATTTAAGCATTATAGTTTCAGCGATTTTAGTGTTAATGCTACTTTCAGTAATTTACTTATTAATTTTAATTTATACTTTCCCTAAGTTATCACTTTCTGAAAGCAAAGGTTTTAGCAATAACGACATTTTTAAATTAGAAAATGGCAAATTTAGATTTGTAGTTCCAGAGAGACTTTTTGAAAAAAATACCCAAAACTTTGTTGAAATTAACCCTGATTGGTTTCAAGCAACAAAGCATGGAAAAATCACCGCGGTCAAGGCTAGGCCAGGCAAACCATTTGCTTTAAACTTTGAAGACAAAGAACACGACAGTGTAGGTTTTTCAATTGAAACTAGAAACCGTGTTGGTATTAAAAAAGAATACGAAGTTATCGTTGATTACTCTAACTTCGTGCGTGTATTTTTCTCAGAAACACAAGAAAACACCGCACCAAGAAAACCAATAGTAATTCCGCGTTCTAAAGTTAACACAGAATACAAAGGCATGGCAGACGAACTTACTAAAATTTCTTCTTTTTCACCATATAACTCAATCGGTCAAAAAGAAAGCACCACTTTTTCTTTTAAAGAAGTACTTGACTTAAAAACAGGTCAGGCTTATCACGCTAATACTGAGAGTCAAATTAGATTAGTTTACGACTTTGTTTTAAAAGGAATACTAAAAGACCCAAATAAAGCGATTAACCCAGAAATCGTTGACTATATTTCAAAAACTCAAAATAAAATCACTACCTTAAACCCAAACGGTAATTTAAATTTAGAAACTCAACCGTTCTTTGTTTCTGAGTTTTTAGGCTGGTACTATGTAAATAAACAAGGTGAAGTTGTAGAAGTTCAAGCAGGTCAAGAAATTGATGTTCCTGAACTTAAAGGCTCTGAACTTAGATTAGTTGCTAGATACAAACATTCAATTGACGAAAACAAACTAAAAGACGAATTAAACAAACAAGACTTATTTTTGGTTACTTATTTTGACGGAAGCGAAAAAGTATTTTCATACATTGCAAGAAAAGGTGAACCCATTTTAAACTATCGTTGTTCAAAATCAGGACACTATCTAGTTGGTTGGTACGCAGACCCTGGCTTTACAAAAGAATTTGATTTTAACCTAGAACGCGTAAATAAAAATATTTCGCTTTACGCAAAATACGAAAAAGAAAATGTTCAGCCACCACAGCCAGGTCCTGCTCCTGAAACTAAATATACAGTTAAGTTTATAACTACTCCAAGTAAAGTTAAACTTTTTGACATCGAAATTTCAAAAAATCAAAAAATTAGCAAAAACTACTACTTAAATCCTAATTTAGTTACTTACACTGACCAAAACGGAGACCTTTATAAACTAGCAGGTTGGAGATTAGAAGGCTCTAGCGAACTATTTGACTTTGATACTCCAATTACTAAAAATATCACACTTGTTGCTGTGTTTCAAAAGTCAAACACTCCAAGTCCTTTTCCTAAAACTACTGAATACAAAATTCAAAGATTTAAAGAAAAACTAGGCAACCAAGGGTATGACTACGATTTATACGACACCGAAACAATTACTGGCGTTCAAGCAGGCACGGAAGTTCAGTTGAATCCAAATAAACTTATAGCGCCGCGTGGTTTTGAGTTATTTGGCGCTGCTTCTGACATTAAAAAAACAATTGCATCTGATGGCTCTACTGTATTTAAGTTGTACTTTAAAAGAAAAACCTTTAAAGCAACCTTTAACTACAATGGTGGCGTTTTAAACGGTGAGACTAAAAAAGTAGTTGACTATAAGTTCAGACAAACTTTAGCAGACATCGACCATCCTACTAAAACAGATCCTAGCGGAAATAAAACTTATACTTTTTTAGGTTGGCTAAACCCAGTAACCAATCAATTAGTTGACTTTGCACAAAGCAACTTAGTTGAAGAAAACCTAAACTTAGTTGCTAAATGGCAAGAAACTGAGAACTTTAAAAAAGTTTATTTAAACTTAGTCTACGAAGGACTGACAACAAATCAAGATACTTTGCACGAACTTGAACTACTTACTAAAAGAAAAATCGGCACCACAGTTACAGCAAGTGACCAAGAAATTAAAGACATTATCTCGGCATTTCTTTCAAGTCAACCACACCTTAACCACGAAACTGACTTTGATTTAGCAAAATCTATCTCTAGCCTAACTGTTCAAAATAACGCAGATAAACAAATTATTAAACTTTACTATAAAGCCAAAACTTACCGTGTTACTTTTAATTTAACAGAAACAGGACTAGACGCAAATACAATTGACCCTATTTTAAATCAACAACTAAACTTGAAATACACAAATAAAATCAGCGCAGAAGTTTTGGCAAAACTACGCGCTGTTAGAAAAACCAATACAGCAACCCACGACTATGTGCTTGAAAAACTGTTAGTTGAAGAAAAGAATACTGAGTTTGACCCTGAAGTAGCATACAACACAAACATTACACTTAAGCCTGTTTTTAAGGGAGTTAAAACTACTGCAAGTATTACTTACACTATTAGAACTCAAAAAGCAGACGGCACTTACACCGAAAATGCAGAGACTAAGAGTGGAAAAATTGGTTCAAATCATACTGTTGCTTACTCAAACCCAAATAACACAGTGTATCAAGACCCTGAATATAGCGTTGCTAATTTGACTGTAAATGCAGATGCTAATCAAAATAAAGTGGTTGTTACTTTAAAAAGAAAAGTTTATGATGTTACTTTTGAAGTAAAAGGACATAATAGTAGTATTGCCAAAAGGACTATTAGACATGGTGCTGCAATTGGTACGATTGATGAAAGCCAGTTTGTTGCTCAAGATCTTGGTATTTTAAAAGCTGAATTAGATGGTGTTGTCAAAGCAAAAACTGAAATTGAAAATTTTACTGTTACCAAAAACCATAAAGTTACTATCTATGTAGGCGAACGAACTAAAATAGCTGGTAAATATCCTCAAACTAAAGTCGACAATCCAGTAGGATTACAATTTGAGCGAGACGACGTTCGTGAACTTAAATTTAATTCAAAGGCTGTGGACTACACACTAAATTTCACTCGTAAATACTACAAAGACAACTCAGGCAATAGATACGAAATGTATAACGGCAATTACTATAAGTTTGAAGATGTAGAGTTTGTAAAAATTCCTAAACAAAAAACATGGTTTACGAAAAGAATACTCGATTTCACTCCTTACAATGTTTTTATTTCTGGTTATGACAATAACGGCAAACCTGAGCATTCTATTTTTAAAGCAATGGTTGAAGAGATAGGTAAAATTTTGAAAACTACTACTTATATGCCAACTTATTATGACGATGATTTTTCAGTTAAACCTATTTTAGATGAAAACGGCAATGCTTACCCTAAATTAAAACGTGAATCTACAGATTATGCTAAAGCAATTTTAAATCAATATTCAGGCCATCAACCTTATTACCGTGGTGCCAACATGAATGCATATCCAAGTGCGACACATAATCCTTTTTACCATAGTCAAAACGAACAGAACTGGTGGCTTGGTTCATGGTATTTTAATTCTGACCCGTACGCATGCTTAATCAACGGCGAGTATATGTTCGACAATACCGACGTATACTTCGTTTTCGGTGTAGTGGTTTGCATTAGGTAGCCCTTTGTTCGTTTGCTCAGTTTTTTTACAGACGCCTACTTGTTATCTGATTTTATTTGATATTAAATAAATATGTTCTATAAACTTTTTAGGAGAAAGCCCACAAGACCTTTAAGGAAATAAAAGCCTTAAGGGTCTTTTTATTTGCTGAAAATTGCGGAGTTTAAAATGGCGAAAACTAAAGTAAACATATATTTTAGCAACATTATTAAAAAGCCAAGCAAGGCTATTTAATGGGCCAGCCGCCCTGTCCGGGAGGTGAG
>CALISC010000039.1 GCA_938041945.1 uncultured Acholeplasmataceae bacterium
TATTTTTTCATTTAAAAAATAATAATTTTGACTTTTTATTAAAAAATACTATGATAGTTTTGGAAGAAAAATATTCATTTTTTAAAGAAGGAGATTAATAATGTCTGATAGAATTTTATTGTTTATTTTAATTGCGCTAGTCGCAATTTTATTCATTGTTATTCCTGTTTTATTTGTTTACTTAATTAATAAAAATAAAACGAAACCAAGCAACCAATCTGATACTTCAAATTTTGCTCTTTTAGACAAAACACTTTCAAACTCAACTGAAGTTGTTAAAAACATAATTACTGAAAAACTGCATGAATTTGAAAAAACACAAAGTGAAAACAGGATAAAGGAGCTTGAGAAATACAACGAATCAGTTGGCAAAATCAATACACTTAAAGAAGAAATCAAAAGTTCATTTACTTCATTTAAAGAAAACCAAGCAAAAACTATTAGTGATAACTTAGAGAAGAACTTCGGGCAAACTAAAGAAATTATTGAAAATATCACTCAAAGATTAACCAAAATAGATAACGCACAAACACAAATTACAGACTTTAAAGAAACGATTGATGACTTTAACCGTGTACTGACTGACAAAAAAGCACGTGGTAATTTTGGCGAGTTTCAACTAGAGGCTATGTTTAGCTCAACAGTTGGCGAAACCGAAAACTCAATTTTTCAAAGACAGGTTAAACTTTCCAACAACAACATAGTAGACGGACTCTTAACTGCACCAGGAGAAATCGGCAATATTCCTATTGACTCAAAGTTTCCACTTGACAACTACCGCGCAATGATAAACGCTAAGACCCCACACGAAAAAGGCATTGCAGCAGACGCCTTTAAGAAAGATTGCGAAGCAAAAATCAAGGACATTTCAAAAAAATATATAGTTAAAGGTGAGACCTCAGATTTTGCTTTTATGTTTATTCCAGCAGAAGCCGTTTTTATTGCACTACATTCTTTTGAGTTTAAAACTGTAATAGACCTTGCAAAGAAAATGAATGTCTACATAGTTTCACCATCTACTCTTTTTATAGCAATTCAAGAAATTTATAGACTATATAAGGAAATCAAAATTAAAGAGAATTTAAAACCAATTTTAAAGGAACTTTCAGCTTTAGAAAATGAGTTCAGACTTTTTAAAGAAAGGTGGCAAAAGTTTGTAACTGTTTTGAAATCAGAAGGAACAGCAATTGAAAATTTAGATATCACACAAGACAAAATTGTTAAAAAATTTGCTAAAATCAACAGTCTTTCCCATCAAGATAAACTGATTGAATTAGTTGATCCTGATGGCACAGAAGAACAGTAAAAATATGTTTATATCCGCGGTTTTCTGCATTTTTATGTAAAATTGCAGATAGAAATTACATCTTAGGTATTTTTCAAACACTCTACATTTTGTTCAGTGCAAATGATACTGAAAAATTTTGGCGTAATCCCACCTTTTTCACACAATTACTTATTTTTTGTCTTTACGCAACTGCTTATTTAGTTAAAATTGCTTTAAAACCAAACAAAATTTTAAATTACTTGGCATTTAATTTACCTTACTATATAATAAGTTGGTATCAAATGTTTCTAAAAAAACATAATTTTTTAATTGAGGTGTAATTTATGGCATTAAAAGAAAAAAATGTTGAAAAAAAATCTCGTTTATTGCAAGTTTTAAAAACTGAATACCGTTGGGAGAACCTATTTTTAGGAATTGTTGCTATTTTTGGTAGTGCCGTTTCTTTAATGATTATCACAAAAACCATCACTATTTCTTCGTCAATTCCAGTACTTGGCTCTGGTTCAAACGGCACAATTTTTGCAAGTGTGCTACTTGCTCTGTGCATTCTTTGTATCTTTTTAGTAGCGTTTCCTTATTTCTTTGCTGCTTTTCCAGAGATTAAAAAAATTTCTTGGTCTCATGGCTCTAAATACTTTGACTACGCAGTTCGCACATTTATCTTTATTATAATTTTTGCATTAACTTTGTTCTTATATGACTTTGTAACTACTCAAATCATTAAAGAAATTACTGGTAAAATCAAACAATGATAAGAAAATCTGAAACTCAAAGACGCTGGTATATTGTTCAAACTTTTCCAAACCTTGAAAACAAGGTAAAAGAAGACTTAGAACGCCGAATTGATAGTCTTGGTGTACAAGAATATATTTTTAATGTACTAGTTCCTGAAGAAAAACGCATTGAAAAGAAAGCAGATGGCAGTGAAAAAGAAGTAGTTGTACAAATTTATCCAGGATACGTATTTGTTGAAATGATAGTTAGCGACTACGCTTGGTTTGTAGTTAGAAACACTCCAAACGTTTCCGGAATTTTAGGTTCTGGCGGGAAAGGTAAAAAACCTGTTCCTGTACCTGAACACGAAATGAAGCCAATTTTGGAAAAACAAGGACTAATCGCTAAAGAAACTTACCAACATTTAGTTGGCAAGCAAGTCCAAATTATAGATGGGTCTATGGCTGGCCAACAAGGAGTTGTGCTTTCTACAGACGACGAAAAAAGAGAACTTGTGGTTTCAATTTTAGCGTTTGGCCGTTCTACCGACTTTACTGTATCTGTTGACTTAGTTAAAGAACTTAAAGCCTAAACTGCTTTTTTAAATTAACTTATTTGCCCACCCGGCTGGGTGGGTTTTTTAATAACTAAAAACTCACATAATAAAAGGATTTAAAATGCCTACGATTTTAAAAGTTGAAAAACTGAATTTTAATTTTTCAAATAAACCGCTTTTAAAAGATATTTCTTTTGATGTTAAAGCAGGTGAGTTTTTCTGCGTGGTTGGCACAAATGGCGCAGGTAAATCCACACTTGCCAGAATTTTGGTAGGACTAGAAGCCGCAAAAAGTGGCGAGATTATTTTTAATTTTGACAGCACTCCTCTTGTTTTAAATGAAGAAAATTTTACAAAAATTAGACAAAACCTTGGCTTAGTTTTCCAAAACCCTGAAAACCAGTTTGTTGCACAAACCGTGTTTAAAGAACTTGCCTTTAATTTAGAAAACAAATGCGTAAGTCGTACAGAAATTGAAAAACAAGTTAAAAAAGTTGCAAAAGACTTTGGCCTAGATGGTTTGCTTTCAGAAATTCCAACGGCTTTATCTGGCGGGCAAATGCAGAAATTAGCAGTGGCAAGCAGTTTAATTTCTGGTGCTAAAATTTTAATTTTTGACGAGTCACTTTCAATGCTAGACAGCATTACTAAACAAAAAACCTTGAAGTTAATCAAAGACTTAAACAAAGAACAAAAAATCACAGTAATTTTAATTACACATGACCCAGAAGTTCTGATAAATTCAGACAGATTGCTTAAAATTGACAAACAAACTGCTGAAATTCAAAGTACCGCTGACTATATTTCGGCACTACCTGATGAACTACTTCCACTTACTCTACAGTTTTATAAAAACGAAGAAAATCCAGAAATTAAAAGATACATATGGCAACAGTTGCGAGAAATTTAAGTTTTAAATACGACAAACACAGCGAACATAAACTAACTAACATCAATTTTACCTTAAGTTCAACCGGTGAGTTTATCGCAATAGTTGGAGAAACCGGGGCTGGCAAAACTACACTGCTTAAACATCTAAATGCCTTACTTAAACCAACTGGCGGTGAAATTGAATATGATGACTTTAAAATCAAGGCAAAGCGCCCAATTTTTCGTTCGCTTAATTTCTTAAGACAAAAACACGCTCTTCTTTTTCAGTTTCCCGAACATCAGCTGTTTGCCGAAACTGTTGAAAAAGATGTTTGTTTCGGCCCAAAAAACTTTAAAAAAACCAAAAAACAGGCAGGTTCACTTGCTAAAGCCGCACTTAACTTAGTAGGATTAGATGAGACTTTTTGGCAAACTTCTCCGTTTAAGTTATCAGGTGGCGAAATGAGGAAAGCGGCTTTAGCGGGAGTTCTTGCACTTAATCCTGAAGTTATTCTTTTGGATGAACCAACTCGTGGACTTGACCTTCAAAGTGTTTTAAAAGTCCTTAAACTATTTAAAGACTGGCAGGCTAAAACTAACGGAACTGTAATATTAATCACACATGACCTAGAGATTGCCTATAAAAATGCAACCCGTGTTGTTTATCTTGAGTCTGGAGAAATTTTGGCAGACTTGCCCAAATTTGAGTTTTTTGCCTTAAGTAATGATTTGCCTAAACCAAAAATTTTTAAATTGATAAACGAGGTCAACAAAAAATTTAATACTAATTTTTCTTTTAAGTTAAATCCAGATTTAACCGCTTCTTTTAGCAAAGGTGAACCAAAATGAGTGGACAACAAATTTTTGGCCAATATCAAAATAAAGGTTCTTTTTTAAACAAAACCAACCCTTTTGTTAAATTGCTTTTAACTCTTGAGTTAATTACGATTACTTTTTTGTTTCCACTAACTGACAACATTTACTTAATTTTTGGGTTGGTTAGCTTTGCTTTGTTTACTTTACTGATTTTAGCCTTAGCCAAAGTCAATATCTTTAAAATTATTAAATCGCTAACCGCTATTTTAACTCTTTTAATATTAACCGTATTAATAAAGGTTTTGACCTATTGGCCGTCAACTGGCGAAAAAGCGCTATTTGAAGCGACTACTTTTTCGTTTTCTTGGCTAAATTTATCTTTAGTAGTTTTATTTATTGCACTATTAGGGTTTGTAGCTAAATACATTAAAATAAACTTGGTGTTTTTGCCACTAGTTTTAGTATTTTCATTCACTTTATTTTATTTTTTGCCAAATTACGGGTTTTATTCATTTAAAGTAGCACTGTTTAAAAAACCTTTATTTGAATCTTTGTTCTTAGTAATCAGGGTAATTTGTGTGCTATTTTTAATGTCTGGGCTAACCACCACTACTTCTCCACTAGAGCTGACCTATGCATTAGAAAAATTGTTTTATCCACTTAAGTTAATAGGTATAAAAATCCAAACATTCACCTTTGTTTTTTCTTTAACTATCCGTTTTATTCCTAGTCTAGGTAAACAAGTTTATAAAATCACCGAAGCCCAAAAAGCCCGCGGATTTGATTTTAAAAGTGCCAATATTTTTAGAAAAATTAAGTTTATCGTCGCGATTTTAATCCCACTTTTTGTCCATTCTTTCAAAGCCGCTTTTGAGTTGGCAGACGCCTTAGATGTTCGCGGCTTTGATTTAGACAAACCAAGAACTGAGGCTATTGACTACAGACTAAAAGCAGTTGACTGGATTTTGATTGTCTTCTTTTCGCTACTTACAATTTCTGCTATTGTGCTTAGAATTTTGGGACTTGTATATGGAATCAAATTATAGATACGCGCTAATTTTGGAGTATAGAGGAACCGCTTATTTCGGTTCACAACGCCAAAATACACTACCTACTGTTCAAAATGAATTAGAAAAGGCCTTGAAAAATATGACCCAAATTAAGGTCAAAACTCATTTTGCTTCCAGAACCGACAAAGGTGTGCACGCTGAGTTTCAGGTGTGTCACTTTGATATACCTGTGCTACTTGACGTTGCTTATTTACCCCATAACTTAAATAAACGTTTACCTGAAGACATTAGAGTAGTTAAAGCAATTTTGGTTGATTTTAGTTTTCACTCAAGACACAACTCAGTTAAGAAAACCTATATTTACAAAATTGCCAAAAAACCAGTTAACGCTTTTAACTCAGAGTACTCAGTTTATTTTGGTAATCTAAATATTAAAGATATGAAAGCAGTTGTACCTCTTTTTATCGGCACTAAAGACTTTAGAGGTTTTGCGAAAACCGAGCCAAATGAAGAGACAATTAAAACAGTCCTTGATTTGAAAATTGCGGAAAACAAAGATTTTTACACCGTAAAAATTACTGGAACTGGATTTTTAAGGTATATGGTAAGATCAATTGTCGGAGTGCTGGCCAGAGTTGGCAAAGGCACATTTAGCGCTGAGTTGGTTTCTGAGATTTTTATGAAAAAAGATCACACGCTTTGCGGTAAAACTGCACCTGCCAAAGGCCTGATTTTAAAGAAAATTTACTATCCGCAAAAGTACCGCATAAAAAAATAATTTTCTTAATTTTTTAATTGACCAATTTTTTGCTTTGTGGTAATATTATTAAGTAATGCGGGCGTGGCGGAACTGGCAGACGCGCTAGACTTAGGATCTAGTTCCCTCGGAGTGCAGGTTCAATTCCTGTCGCCCGCACCACTTATTTAAATAAATTACCAAAAGTGTGCTTGTCACACTTTTTTATTTGTAAAGGGTTGACATGACTAGATTAGATCGAGTTTTAACAAATTTAAAATATGGTAGCCGCAAGGACTGCCAAACCTACATTAAAAAAGGACTGGTTTCGGTCAATGGTGAAGTATGTACAAAAGTTGACAGGAAAATCAAAGATACCGACCGAATAGTTTTTAATGATTCTGAGATTAAATATCTGCCCAGTTTTATTTTGATGCTAAACAAACCATACGGGTATATATCTTCAAATGTATCTGGGCTTTATCCTTCCGTACTTACTTTAATAAAAGAACCATATAGTCGCTATGACTTAAAAATAGCGGGTAGGTTAGACGTTGATACCACTGGCCTGCTTTTGATTACCAATGTTGGTGCGTATGTACACAAAATCGCATCTCCAAATGCTAAAATTGTCAAAACTTATTTGGCTGAACTTAAAAACCCGTGGACTAGCGCCCATGCCAATCAGTTGCTTAAGCCAATGATTTTAAGAGATGGTGAAAATCAACAATACACAGCCAAAGCCCTTGATGCTAGGTTAATTGACCATACACACGTGGAAATTAAAATAGATATGGGCAAATACCATCAAGTTAAAAATATGGTGTTGTCTTGCGGAAATGAAGTGCTGAAGTTAACTAGAACTGCAGTTGGTGCTTTGACTTTACCCGCTGATTTGAAGTTAGGTGAATATCGGTTAGTTGAACTCACCAGCATCACAGAGTAAAAAAACGCTTAACATATTAACATAATTTTGGTAAAATTAAGGTATAAAGCAAGTTTATTTTA
>CALISC010000040.1 GCA_938041945.1 uncultured Acholeplasmataceae bacterium
TTAGTTTTAAAAACTAAAACTAAAATAAAGAAAACCAGCACTAAAAGTAATGATATAGTTGTAAAAATAGGTTTTGGTGCTTTTAAAAAATAAAGCAAAAGTACAGTTGCTAGGACTGCTAAAAAAGCAGTCCATAGCACGCCTAAATAAATTAGTTTAGTTTTTTGAATTTTTTTACTGTTCAATTCTTGCCTTAATAGTGCCGTCGCGGCGAGTACTTTGAACTAAGTTTCCGTTTAACGAGTAGTAAACTCCGTTAAAATTTCCTTTTTCGTCGTACTTAAGTTCTTCTTTAAATTCTGTACCTGAATTAAAATACCAACCTTTAAACTTAGTGCCATATTTGAATTTAAGTTCTCTAGTTAGTTCAACTAGTTTTTGAATTTGTTGACCAAATAACACATCGACTTCATACCTTTTGCCATCTGCAATAATTGTGATTTGATATTCAACTGGCAAGAAATACGGCCAAAGTGTGATGTCTTCAAAATATGTTTTTTCCTTAAGTGAAAGCACTACTGAGTTGACAGGATCAAAGTCATGAAGACTAGGGTCGGTTGTTGACCAACCTTTAAAATCGTATCCTGTTCGTTTAGCACTTGGCAGGTTAGTTCCTTTTGTAAAGTCGTATTTAGTAGGAATATCTCCTTCTATCACAGTGCCTGCTTGAAGTTGAGCAAAATTGATTTTGATTTCTGTAAACTCAATTTTGGCAAATAAAGCAGCAGATTCTTTAAAACGGTGTGTATCAAAGTTGACCTCTTCAGTGTGTGCAGGGTCTAAGTACCAAGCGTTTATTTTAGCCGGAGCAAAAAGTTCATATCCTGGTTGAATAACTTCACCTTTAGCGTTAACTTTCTTGGCAACTGGTTTGCTTAACTTAATTCCGTCTGTCGGAACTTCTTGAAACTCGCTTGGTGCAAGGTATCCTTGAGGAATATAGTAAGCAATTTGAATGCCTTTAACTTTATATGAACCACAAGCCGTAAATAAAATTAAAGTTAAAAAAGAAAACAAGACAATTAGTAATTTTTTTGCCATTATTTTGCCTCCTTAATTTCTACTTGCATTGCCTTAATTTCGCTTGGTGAAGCGAAAACAAAATGACTAGGTTTAATTTCTACCATTTCAGGCTCTTCAACGTCGTAAGGGTGTGTGCTCGGATCGTAGTAAATTCGTATACGACTGCGTTCGTAGTCAGGATCTGGCTGAGGGATTGCAGAAAGCAGAGACTTAGTATAAGGGTGCAGTGGATTTCTAAACAGTTCATCTGAATCTGCGAGTTCCACAATTTTACCGTAGAACATCACAGCAATACGGTTTGAAAAGAACTTCACAACCGAAAGGTCGTGGGCCACAAACAAAATAGTTAAGCCTAGTTTTTCTTTTAAGTCTTGAAGTAGATTAATAACTTGCGCTTGAATTGAAACGTCTAAAGCAGATACAGGTTCGTCCGCGATAATAACTTCGGGTTCCATGACAAGTGCACGAGCAATTCCAATTCTTTGCCTTTGTCCACCTGAAAACTCATGCGGATAGCGAGTTGCGTATTCTGGTGCCAGACCAACTTGAAGTAGCGCTTTTGTAACTCGCTCTTCTAATTCTTTGCGGCTTTTAATACCTTTGATTCTAAGACCTTCTGCAATAATTTCTTGCACAGTCATACGTGGGTTTAGACAAGAAATTGGGTCTTGGAAAATCATTTGAATTTTAGACGCGGCTACTTTTGCAGATTTAGAACGGTGCTCACGAGAAACAAACTTAATTTGTTTAACTAATGCTTTGGCCTTTTCTAAAAATTCTAGTTTAGCGTCTAGATAAGTTTGGTATTTAGGGCTGAACTTTTTTAGTACTTTTGAGTTTTCTACAATGTATGTGTAGTTTTCTTTAGTTAAAGGTCTAAAAAGTAGACCTTTTTTGATTTTTGATAAAACTAATTTATTTTTAGTTAAAATAAAGAAGTTTTTAATGCGAGTAAAGAAAAACTCACAAGACTCAAATAGTTTAACTGCTAAAAATCTTGGTCTTTCTTTAAACCAATATTTAAAGAAATTCACAAATCTGCGGCGTTTAAGTGCTTTATATTCACTAAAGTCTTTAGCAGATTTTGTCGTAATTGCGCTTAACTTATCTGCATCTTTTGCGTATTTTTTAGAAAGTCCAAAACAAGCAAAAAGTCGTGCAAGTAAATAATTTTTTAAATAACCTTTTTTAGGAAGATCAGCGTTTGCTTTAAAGTCAGCGATTTCATTTGCTTCGCGAACATACTGAATGTCGGTTTTTTCTTTATGAAAAGCATCTAACTCTTTGAGTTTAGCTTGCATTTCTTCTTTAGAAATGATAGTTTTTGCGTTTTCTACAATTAAAGGCAAATATTCTTTTTCTAGGTTCAGTATAGTTTGCGCGTATTGCTCTTCAAAGTCTTTTTTTAACTCAAGTTTGGTATTTTTAGTAAGTGCTGCTGAGTCGTTAATGCCAATAATTTTTT
>CALISC010000041.1 GCA_938041945.1 uncultured Acholeplasmataceae bacterium
ACCACTAAAGAAAACACAGATTCTTTGAAAAAAATCGACAGTGTTTATAAAAAAATAGTTAAAAAAATCGGAGACGAACAAACTATTTCTTTAGATGAGCTAAATAAAATCAATACTTCTGCAGATGGACTAGATGCTATCATTGAACGTCTGAAAAACGAAGGATATGAAGTAACTGGTTTGGTTGACGATAGCGAACTGGATGCTGAAGAGCTAAAAGACGCAGAAGATTTGGAAAACGAAATCAATCATTCAAATCTGTTTAAAAATACAGGTACAAACATCCCTTCAACTGACTTAATTAGTCTATACTACGCAGATGTTACTAAAATTAAACTACTGACTTTTGATGAAGAGCAGGAGTTGGCTATTCAAATGGAAGACGGAAAGGCTGCAACTGAGCAGATTAACGAGATGCTTGTCAATGGGGTTGACCAGTACGATCCAAAAATCCTGGATTTAAGAAAAGTTGAATACAAAGGGATGAAAGCGAAACACAGTTTAATTGACGCAAACTACCGCCTGGTAATTTCAATTGCTAAAAAATATGACCGTGGGCACATGTCTTTTTTAGATCTGTGTCAAGAAGGGTCAATGGGTCTGGCTCGCGCTGCTGATAAATTTGACTATAAAAAAGGCTATAAGTTTTCAACTTATGCCACTTGGTGGATTCGCCAAGCCATCGCGAGAGCTATCGCCGACCAGGGAAAAACCATTCGCATTCCTGTTCACATGAACGAAACAATTTCCAAAATCACTAAAACTCAGTCTCAACTAACCCAAGAACTCGGCAGAACTCCAACAGACGAAGAGATTTGCGCTCGCATGCCTGGCTTAACTGAAGAGAAGTTAAATCACGTTAGACGTATTGCTAAAGACCCAGTTTCCCTAGAGCAACCAGTTGGTGAAGAAGACTCGATTTTGGCTGACTTTATTTCAGATCCGAACGCAATTACTCCGGAAGAATACGACAACAAACAACTACTTTTAGATGTTTTAAACGAAGTTCTACAAGGTCTGACTGACCGCGAAGAGCGAGTACTTAGATTAAGATTCGGACTTTACGATGGACAAACCAGGACTTTGGAAGAAGTCGGCAACATTTTTTCTGTAACCCGCGAACGAATTCGCCAAATTGAAAACAAAGCCTTAAAGAAACTAAAACAAAACAAAAATGCCGATAAAATTCGTAAATACTACGAACTAAATAGGAAGTGATATGATGCGAGTATTAACAGGTAAATTCAAAGGACAAACTTTAAAACGTGTGTTTTCAGATGAAACTAGAGAAACTTCTGAAATCTTAAAACAAGCAGTTTTCAACTCGCTTTTTGACCTAAACGACAAAGTTTTTCTAGATTTATTTGCAGGTTGCGGACAAATCGGCATTGAAGCGCTTTCCCGTGGCGCTAAGTTAGTTTATTTTAACGATCGTTTTTTAAAGTCTGAACAAACTGTGCTGGAAAACCTAGCGCTATGTAAAGCCGACAAAAGCACTTTTGAAGTCAAACGTCTAGATTATCTTGATTACCTTGGACATATTACTGCCAAAGGTGTGTTTTTTGACTACATTTTTCTAGATCCGCCTTTTAACACCAACTACTACAAAAATATCTTGTACACTGTTAAAGACATACTTAAACCAAACGGTAAAGTCGCAATTGAGTGCAAGGCTGATTTTGAAGATTTTTCGGTTGCTGGCTATACGCTTGAGAAATCCACAGTTTACTCAAATAAAAAACTGCTAATTTTCCAAAAGGAAAACTAGCCGTCAACTTTTAAAAAGGAGTTTTAAAATATGTATAATTTAGTTATTATGGCAGCAACTGCACCACTTTGGGTAGCAATTGTTGCACCAATTGTTGTATTTATTGTTGGTGTGTTTTTCGGCTTTTACCTAGCCCGTTTCTACGTTAAGCGTTATTTGGCTAAAAACCCACCAATTAATGAAGCCGCAATTCGCGCAATGGGTCGCCAAATGGGTCGTACTTTTTCTGAAAAACAAGTTAAACAAATTGTCGCTCAGATGAATGCAGCTAACCAAGGCGATTTAAAAAAATAAATTTTGCTACTTAATTAAAAAGGATTTGGTCATTTACCAAATCCTTTTTTAAATTGCTTAAAAATTAACTTGCTTAGAAGCGAAGAAATTGCTCTGCATCTAAAACAAACACCACGGCTCCACCAACTTCTACGGAAACCGGGATTGAAGAAAAGCCACCAAACTCATTTAAAATAGTACTTGGCACGTCTTTTCTGCGTTTTTTGGAGTTATCATCAATAATATCTAGAACTTGCGGAACTAACTCGTCGTTGACACCGATTAAAAATGTCGCGTTTTTAGAACGAAGAAAGCCACCAGTAGTTACTAGTCTAGTAGTTTGGAACTTATTTTGATTTAAAGCGCGTTGAACTTTATTTGCGTCGTCGTTGGTAATGATTGCAACAATTAGTTTCATAAATTAAATCTCTTCTTGAAATCAGCAGAAAATTAGTATTTTTGTCTGCGAATTTTGCCATCTAGTTTATGAATTACTAAACTACCACCGTTTTTCTCAATTAAGGCTTCTGCGTATGCAACTGCTTCTTTTTGAGTTTCAAAGTACTTAATAGTTTTATCTGAACCTTCTTTTCTGACTCTCCACATTTTGTAGTTTTCAGTCTTAGGTTCTTTGTTTTGAGATACGTGATAGGTTGATAAATTTTCTGCCATAATTTCCTCGCTTTGCTTACTTAAATTATAGCAGTAAACAATTTTATTTTGTCGCGATAGTTTGTTTAAATTTTTCCAGTTTCTGAAAAAACTAAAAAATTTATTTTAATCGTATTTTTATATATCAAAAGTGGTAAAATATAGATGTATGCAAGACAAAGAAATATTTATGTTGCTCTCTGATGCCAACAAGCTACTTAAAAATGTGGTTTGTGTAAATCAGTCTACTAAATACATTTCGCTTTTATTTAAGCAAAATGTGAAGAAGGCTAAATTTTTTGTGCCATCTTCTATTCAAAACAATATTTTTGAAATTTCGCAACTTTACGGCACTAATATTACGCGTTCTCGCTATGACAAACTTTTTAGTGGTGCAATTAAACCTGTAAACTCAACTGAGTCTGCGCTGCTTAACTACGCTAAGTTAATTAAAACTGTGTTTTTAAATTATAAAGACATTACTATTGACATCAGTACAATTGAGTTTTTTTACAATAAAATCAGTGAAGGTCTGAAAACCAATAGTCTACTAAAGGCTTACCGCAAGACTAGATTTACAAATTACTTTAACATTTCTAGCAAAAAAGGCGACCGCTATGAAGGTGTTAAGGCTAACGAAATTAAAAACAAATTAAGAGAAATTTGTGCGGAGTACAACACAGAGATAGCAGCTAACCCTGACTTAAAATTATTTATCATTCCACGTTTTATTGCGCAGTTTGTCTATGTCTCTCCGTTTGTGCGTTTCAACTATATCATTGCCAATCTGCTGATGCACACATGCTTACTTAAAGAAGGCTACGCGATTTCCAAAATTGGTAAGTTAGATGAGTTTTTAAACCGCAATAAAGCCAAATTGGAGACAACTCTGGTAGATATTCAAAAAAATCTAAACAATGGTAACGACTCAACTATTGACTTCATTAAGTTCTTTACCGAAATTTTGGCCAAAACTTACGAGGACTTTAGAGTGCAAATCTCGGCAATTGAAGCAGGTAAAAAAGCAGTTGACGTGGTTCGCAAGCAAATTAAAGGTAAGTTCAAGGTTTTCACCAAACGAGAAATTATGAAAGAGTGTCCGTATTTTTCTAAAATCACGATTGAAAGAACTTTGGCGACCTTAGTTAAAGAAAACTTTATCTTAATTCGCAAACAAGGCAAAAGCACTAGGTATTTGGTTAACTAAACTAGTGTTTGATTGTTGATGTTTTCACTTAAACTAAATATTAAAAGCGGAATTACAGTCTTTAACTGACTTGTAATTCCGCTTTTGTTTTGTCCTGAAATTAAAATAAAGATAAGTTTTTAAGTCTTAAACCTTTCGTAAGTTTATAACTAACCAAACATTTTATTAATAATTTTAATACTTTGCTAATATCTTTTTCAGTGTCTTTTTCCTTGTGCCTATTGTTTTCATTTCTAAAAAATCTGATTAACTTTTTTTCTATTATTCAATACAAGAAAGTCTGCACAATGCACCAGAGAAAAAATAGTGAACTTGCACTGGTAGCGGTAAAAACAAACTACCTAATGCACACCACAACACCAAAAACACCCCTGACGTAGCTATTAGCTATGTTGCCATCAAATTTAATGCGGTACGCGGACGGGTTAGAACCTGGATACTGAGTAGCAATCCACCAGTGCAAGTAATGGCTAGCGTTGTAATAAAGTGCGGAACCGTGCGGCTCAATAAATGAAGATATGCTTGTACCACGGTATGAAGAAGCAAAATTGTTATATTGTAACAAAATAGCTTTTGCATAATCAGTAGGCTCACGTTTTAATTTTGAATATTGACCGCTATCTAAAGCGGGTTTAACACTAAACTCACTATCGTCATATACCGGTATAAATGTGCCTTTATTAATATATGAGCCAATCATTGCAACAATTGATTTTAAAATAGAGTTCACTGGTTTAGCGTTATCTTGATATTTTTCGTAATAAATATTGTAAGGTGAAAAATCAATAATTTTTTTAGTGAACCAAGTTTTTTGCAATGGAATTTTTACAAACTCAATATCTTCAAATTTATAGTAATTTCCATTGAATTTTTCGTATCTGTTGTTATATTTGTCTGTGTAGTAATAGCGTGTAAACTTTATAGTGTAGTTTTTGCCTTTTGAATTAAACGGAATTTCTTTTTCAGATTCAAAGCTATATTTTATTCCTTCTGGGTTGTCTACTTTAGTTTGTGGGTATTTACCAACTTTTTTAATTAGTTCACCTACATAAACTTTTATTGTGTGATTGTTTTTAATTTCTAAGTTCATAATTTCTGCTTTAGTTTTTTGTTTTCCGTCTAGTTCTAACTTTTTAATTTCCATATCGTCTTGCTTATACTTACTTTCGTCGATTTCACCATGTGTTTGGCCATGTCTAAAAGCTTTGCTTGGAATTGTTGAAGAATGTCCAATAACTTGATAAGTCACAGTGTAAGTTTTACGCTTAATTGTGACAACTGCTCTGTTTTGATTTTCATCTGGGTTTACAAAAAAAGTTTGTTTGTCGTATGTAGGTTTTTCGTATATAGTATTATCTGGGTTTGGGTAGAAGACTGAGTGAACAGTACCAATTTTTTGGCTCTTAGTTTCGGTTTTTTCAACATAATTACCGTCTGTCATTTGAGTTTTAACAATGTATGTGATTTTTCTGTCTTGAAAGTCTGTTTGTGCATATATTGTGATGTTTGTGTTACCTGCGATAAATTCTGTTTGAGTTGTGCCGCCGGTTTGAGATAAACTCCAGCCAAGGAAGTTGTGAGTATTTGCTAAAACGTAAGTTGGTAGTGGTATTTTTCTAGTCTTTTTAACGTTTTTTTTGTCGTATTCCAAACTTTGAATACCAGCGGTTTTCTTATACTCAACAGTAATTTCTTTTAATTTATAGTGTTGCAAGACTACTGTGTTATTATCGCCAACATTTAAGATTTGGTATAAAGTATTTAGTTTTCTGTTGTCTTTTTCATATAGACTATTGTCTAATTTATTATATGGTTTATAGATGGCACCGTTTTCAACTAATTGATTTTTTTGTTCTTCAATAATATCGTCGTAATATTCATTTAAGGAGCTATCAGGTCCTTGCTTTTCTAGTTTATGGATAATTTTGTAGTTAACTGTGTGTCTAGTTTCGGTAAAGTAAGCAACTAAAGAAAGGTTTTCGGTTACTCTACTTGAAAAATTATAAGCAGACTGTTGTGAGTAGACTCCGTTCATTGAAGCCTCGGTTTGCCAATGAATGAACTCATAAGTTCGGCCGTGTTTAGTAACAGAAGGAATACTTGGCATTTTTGCTTTGCCTTCGTATTTAACTTTTTGAGTCGCTGGGTTTGGAGAAACTTGACCTTCTAATTTGTTTTGAAAGTTAACGTTGTAAGTCACGTCAAACTCACGGCGAGTATAGTTTAGGGTAAATGTAGTTGAACCGTCTGCTTTGACAGTTTGAGTTTGAGCAGCGGTTTTAACTTCAAAACCTTGGTCATATTGAGTTAGTCTATCTGAACTAGATACAGTAATAGAATCATTTGTTTTTGCTGTCTTTGTAACAATCTCTTCACGTTGTGCGATGTCGTCAACTCCCTCAAATACGTGTTTAATTCTGTAATTAACAGGTTGTACATTTTCTTCAAAGTAAGCAACTAATGTAGTGTCATTAGTAATTGGAGTATTGAAATCATACGGTGTAGTTTCTTTGTATGTTGCGCCCATTTGGTATTTTAGTTGCCAATGTTTAAAGATGTAATTGTAACCTGGTTTAGTAAGTAAAGGATTATTACGTGGTTGAGTCACTTTGCCTTCATAAGGTATCTCCTGCACTACTTCAACTGAAGCAACAGCACCTGCAAAGTGGTTGTTGTAGTTAACTTCAAAGTTAACTTTATATTTCTTTCGGGCATACCTGATTTCAAAAATGGTAGAGCCATCGGCTTCTACTTTTTTAGTTTCCGCGAAATCAGCAACTTCAAAGTGTTGGTCGTAGCCTTTATCTCTGTTTTCTTGAGTAACAGTAACAATTTTTCCGAC
>CALISC010000042.1 GCA_938041945.1 uncultured Acholeplasmataceae bacterium
AAGTTGCCAGTGTTTAAATACGTAAGTGTAACCTGCTTTAGTAATAGTTGGGTTTGCTGGTTTAGTTAACTTACCTTCATATGCTACAGTTTGACTAGGAGTTGTAGATGCGTTAACTTCTTTAAAGTGATTGCCGTTGTAGTTAACTTCAAAGTCAACAGTGTAGCGGTTTCGTGTATATCTTAGTTCAAATACAGTAGTTCCGTCTTTATTGATTTTTTTCTTAACAACAGTGCCACTTGCTAAAGTAAAGCCAGTTGGTGCATTGGTTTGAGTTGGGCTCAGCTCAACTTCAGTTCCTGGAGTTTGGCCTTCTACTACTTCTTCTTTTGATTTGTCTTCAACGAAGTTACCTGATTGGTCTACAGACTCAAAGTAGCGTTTAATTGTATATTTAGAGTTTGGAACCACTCTTTTTCGCATTACTGCTTCAAGAGTTATGTCTTCAGTAATTGGAGTGCTGAAGTCAAATCTAGTTCTTACGCCAGTTACAGGATCTACTAAATTCCAGTAATCTAGTTCTTCTAGATTTCCGTTTGCGTCTAGTCTAGAGACAAGAGATGGAGTTAAGTAGTTAGTCTCTAGTTTTTGTCCGTGTGCTCGTCTAGTTGGAAATAACTGGTTCGCATCACTTGGTGTAATAAAGTTAATAGTGTGATACTGCACTGGTTTTTCGGGTTGTGGTTGATTTTGTTTAATTGATTTTAAGTAAAGTACAGTGTGAGTAGTTGCCAGTTCTTTAGTGAAGTCTACTTTTTCAGTCAGAGCACTGTCTTTATACCAACCAGCGTAAGCATAACCTTCTTTTTGATAAATATGCTCTTTAAGCGGAGTTCCTTTTTTAACGATGTCAAAGATAACTCTTTGCGGTCCGTCAAAATAAGAAACTGCAACTAGACCTTGCTTGTCTAGTTCAGGACCTATTTTGTCGGTATCCGTAGTTATGTCGTATCTGGCAATTAGTCTAAGTTCAAACATTACCCAGTTAGGAATTGAAACCTCTTCACCTGGTTTTAAGTCAACTCGGTTGCCAGTTGGGTCAATGTAGTACCAACCAAGGAACTTAGAAATATAGAAAGGTGCTGTGTTGAACTTGATGTCAATACCTTGTTTTTCAGGGTCATAAGTTTTAAATTTGCCTACTGACTTTTCAATATAGTCAATCACTTGAGTTTTTTGGGCTTGGTTTTTAAAAATGCCTGGAAGCAAGAAATCATAAACTAAAGAAACATGTGTATTGTTGTTAACAATAAAAGCACGGCCTTTTGCGCTTTCTTTAGTAAAAACTTCTTCTCGGCTTACTGGCTGTCCAGTTACTTCTCCGTCTTTGCCAAAAGCAACAAAACTCTTAATTTTATAAAGTTCTTCATAAATATGCTTGTATTCAGTTTGAAGTTTAGAATACGGCAAGATAATTGGTTTACGTGGCGCTTCTCCAGTATGTGACTCTCGGAAAAATATACGAAGGAAATTTGAGTAGTCAACGATAACATCGTGCTCTCTTTTAATTCCAAACCAGTTTTTGGTGTATATCGTAAAAACTTCAGAATCATATTCACGGTCTGTAAAGTCAAGGGCTAGGTATTTTTTGGGTTTAGCTTTGATGTCGGTAATTCTGCCCATTCTGCTAGTTTCAAACCATTCTTGTTTCACAGAAATGTAGGTAGACTTAGTTGTGTCTACAGTTTCTGGCACCACAAAGCGTAGTTTATTTTTACCAGCCTTCACACCATCGTGTTGAGAAAAGCCACTGGCTTTAGAAAAATAAACTGTAGGGTGCGAGAACAA